>CAKTNQ010000046.1:0-10200 GCA_934589185.1 uncultured Oscillospiraceae bacterium
AATCAGGTGTCCGACTTCGGCAAGTTCATGGATCCGCTGGCCGACAAGCTGCTGGTCGTGGCGGCCATGCTGCTGTTCGTCGAGCAGCATCAGATGCCCGCATGGGCGCTGCTGCTCGTGGTCGCGCGCGAGTTTGCCGTGACCGGCCTGCGGCTCATCGCCGTGGACAATGGCCGCGTCATCGCCGCCGCCTGGTCGGGCAAGATCAAGACCGCCTCGACCATGGTGGCCATCTGCCTGATGCTGCTGTGGAACATCCCCTGGCTCAACACCGTGTGCTGGGTGGTCATCGTCGTGACGACGGTGTACTCCGGCGTGGAGTACTTCGTGAAGAACCACGACGTGTTCCAAAAAGCCGCCTGAAACATAGCAAAAAGCCAGCGGGCATTGTGCCAGCTGGCTTTTTTGCTTTCCCTCAGAACGTGAACGCCTGCAGCGGCTTGTCGTACTCCGAGTGGCCCGTGGAGAACGACTGCCCATTGACCGTAATGCGCACGGTCGTGCAGTTGAAGTTATCGAGGAAGGTATTGACGAGGCTGCCCATGTACATAAGCTCACCCGTCGAACCGCTCTGACGCAGACCGGCGAGGAACGCCTCGTTCATATCGAGGCTGAGCGCGTCGCCGTCTTTTGAGATGGCGAGCACCTGGCTGCCCTTCGGCAGGGCGTCATGCGCGATGAGCTGCTCCGCGATCGCCTGCGCATACGCCGTCGTGACGGCCGGCTCCGTGTCCGGGATCTGCGCCGTGTCGGCGTGCAGGTCGTCGGCCGCGTCGTTCGGGAAATAGAGCTTGCAGGACGTGTCCACGCCGCCAGTGGCGGCCGTCTGCGTCGGCGGTGTCTCCGGCGCGGGGGTCTGCTCCGCCGCGTCCTTCTTGCCGCAGGCGCACAACAGCGCCAGCGCCAGCACGCACGCGAGCAGGAGCGAAAGACATTTTTTCATGTTCGTTCCTCCTGTGCGGCCGCGCTTGGGCGCCGGCCGCGTTTTTTTCAGCATACCACACCGGCGCGCGGCGCGCAACCTTGACATTGCCGGGTGCATATGCTAAGATGATGGATGCGATGAACGGAAAGAGTACGCCCATGACCCGGTCTCAGAGAGGCGCCCAGACGCTGCGAGGGTGCTGTCCGGCGGGGCGGAACGTGCGTCCGGGAGCGCGGCGGGAGGAAATGCCCGCCCGAAGGCACCGCGTTACGGTGCAGCGAGCGAGAAACGAGAGTGGAACCGCGAAGGACTTCGCCTCTCATGCCGGACGGCATGGGGGCGCTTTTTTATTGCAAATACGTCTCAAAGGAGCCTGAATATGAAACTGTACAACACCATGTCCATGCAGAAGGAAGAGTTCGTGCCGATCGAGCCGGGCAAAGTGCGCATGTACGCCTGCGGCCCGACGGTGTATAACTACATCCACGTCGGCAATGCGCGCCCGATCATCATGTTCGACGTGCTGCGCCGCTATCTGGAGTACCGCGGCTACGAGGTGACGTTCGTGCAGAACTTCACCGACGTGGACGACAAGATCATCAAGCGCGCCAACGAAGAGGGCATCACGAGCGAGGAAGTTGCGAAAAAATACATCGCCGAGTACTTCACCGACGCGCACGCGCTCGGCGTCCGCGAGGCGACCGTGCACCCGAAGGCCACCGAAAACATCCAGCAGATCATTGACCTCATCACGACGCTCATTGACAAGGGGTACGCCTACGAGGTCAACGGCGACGTGTACTACCGCACGCTGAAGTTCAAGGACTACGGCAAGCTCAGCCACCAGCCGATCGAAGACCTGCAGTCCGGCGCGCGCATCGACGTCAACGACATCAAGGAGAACCCGCTCGACTTCGCGCTCTGGAAGGCCGCCAAGCCCGGCGAGCCGTTCTGGCCCTCGCCGTGGGGCAATGGCCGCCCCGGCTGGCACATCGAGTGCTCGGCCATGTCCAACCGCTACCTCGGCAAGACGATCGACATCCACTGCGGCGGCAGCGACCTCGCCTTCCCGCACCACGAGAACGAGATCGCCCAGTCCGAGGCCGCCAACGGCTGCAAGTTCGTCAACTACTGGCTGCATAACGGCTTTATCAACATCGACAACAAGAAGATGAGCAAGTCGCTCGGCAACTTCTTCACCGTGCGCGAGGCCGCCGCCGTCTACGGCTACGACTGCATCCGTATGTTCATGCTCATGAGCCACTACCGCAGCCCGCTCAACTACTCCGGCAAGATCCTCATGCAGGCCAAGGCCGCGCTCGAGCGCCTGCGCACCGCCAAGAGCAACCTCGAGTTCTTCATCGCCAACGGCCGCGACGGCGAGCTGAGCGAAGCGGACGCCGCCTTCGTGCAGGGCCTGGACCAGTACCGCGAGAAGTTCGACGCCGTCATGGACGACGACTTCAACACCGCCGACGCGATCTCCGTCATCTTCGAGATGGTGCGCGAGATCAACACCGCCGTCTCCCCCGCCGCCGACCCGAGCAAGGCGCTGGCGCAGGCGTGCCTCGACCGCTTCCTCGAGCTGTGCGACGTGCTGGGCATCCCGTTCGGCTCCGACAGCAGCGAGGACCCCGAGGCAAAGGCCATCGAGGAGAAGATCGCCGCGCGTCAGGCCGCCCGCAAGGCCAAAAACTGGGCCGAGGCCGACCGCATCCGCGACGAGCTCAAGGCCGCCGGCATCGTGCTCGAGGACACCCCGCAGGGCGTCAAGTGGAAGCGCGCATAAGTAAGCCCGATCGCATATCTGACGACCGCCCCGGCCATCTGGCCGGGGCGGTTTTGCCGTCCGCGCACAAAAATCCCCGATTGGAAACCCAATCGGGGATTTTCGCAGTTTATGGGGTAAGGGATAGTTCGCGTCAGGGATGCTGCGGCGCGTCGGAGTCTTGCGCTTCCGTCTCTTCCGCAGCCGCTTCGTCTGCCGGGGCTTCGGCCGCATCGGCGTTGTCCTCAGCGGTCACTTCCGGCTCGGCTTCCGCTTCCGGGGCGTCCGGCTCGGCCGGGGTCTCCGCCGCTTCTTCCGCGGCCTTGGCCGCGGCTTCTTTGGCTTCCTTGGCAGCGGCGTGCTTGGCCTGGAGCTTCGCGCGCTCCTCGCCCAGCCACATGCGCAGGCCCTGCCTGCGCAGCGTTGCCGCTTCTTCCTCGGTCATGGTCCCGGCCGCGACTGCCTTCTTCAGCTTCCGGCAGTAGAGCAGGCGCAGCACCGCGACGATCACGGCCAGCACGATGAGCACGATGAGGATGTAGAACAGCGGGCCGTGGTGCGCCTTGACAACGGCGAACTGCAGGTCGCGGTCCATGGTCTTAAAGACGAGATAGCTGCCGTCGCGGCTGCTGGACGTGCTCGCCCAGGTGCCGTTCTGGCAGGTGTAGACCGTGTAGCTCGCGCCGGTGTCCGGTGCGTAGACACGCAGGGAGACGGTGTTGTCCGTGTCGTCCTCGACCGTGTCGTTGAGGATCTCGACGTTATACTTCATGTACAGCTGCTGGTTGCCGCGCAGCGTCGGGCCGTCGGCCTCGGCGGAGGTGATGTGCACATCCGTCGCCGGGTCAAAGACGCCCTCGGCCAGCACGATCGGCGTGCGGCTGTTGTCGGCATACAGGTCGCCGGCCACGACCGTCGAGACGGCGGTGTACTCCGCCTTGACCTCGAGGTCGAAGGTCAGGTGGCTGTAGTCATGCTCCGGCCAGGAGCCGTAGTTGCCCTCCACCGTCGGGCAGTCGGGGATCTGGGATTCGTCGATCGAGCCGCCGTAGGCAAACGTGATCGTCTTGACGACCTCGCCGTTGGCCGTGAAGGTGACGGCAAAGCTGGAGAACTCCGCCGGGATGCCGTCGCGCGCCATGAAGGCCTCATAGCTCATGCCCTCGGCCTTGCCCGCGTAGCTGATGCCATCGATGCCGGCCTCCGTCTCGTGGACGAAGTAGTTGTCGGCCGCACTGCCATCCTTGTCGATCTCGCCCGCGATGGTGCCGACGCAGTTGCCGGAGCCGTTGAGATTCACGAGCGTGTTGCAGCCGCTGACGTTCATGCCGTAACCGGCGATGCCGCCGATGTAGTTGCGGCCGGTCAGCTCACACTTGGCAAAGCTGTTGCGCACAGAGCCCTGCGACTGGCCGACGACGCCGCCGACGTAGTCGCCCGCCGTGCTCTCGGCCGTGCCGTAGCCCTCGCAGCCGCTGATGACACCGAGATCCGCGTAGCCGCAGATGGCGCCGACGCAGTCCTTGCGCGAGGTGGCATTGCCGTAGTTTTTACTGTCGAGCAGCACGCACTTGGTGAAGTACTTGGCCGTCAGCGTGGAGTCCTTGATGACATTGGAGTCGCTCTCGGGATCGAAATCGTACTCGATGTCCATCGTGCCGGCAACGCCGCCGACATTCACGTCGCCGTCGACCTTGCCGTAGTTGTCGCAGTTATAGACCTTGCCGTCCGTCGTGCTCGAGAGCTCTTCCTCCGAGACATCCTGGATGATGTCGTCCTTGTCCTTGCTCAGGGCAAGCTCGAGGATATCGCACAGGCGCATCATGACGACGTTGAACTGGTCGTTGACCCCCTTCATGTCGCTGATGATCTGGGTGCTGTAGGTGGCCGTCTCCACGCTCAGGCGGGACAGGCCGGCCGAAATGCTGCCGAGATCGTCGAACATCTGCTCCATCGCGGTGCGGTAATCGCTGCCGATGTCGGGCAGGTTGAGCGGATCGTTGCTGGCGAGGTATTTCGTGACCTGGTCGAGGTAGCTCATGCCGGTCGAGAAGTTGCCGCTCGAGGATTTAAGGGCGTCAAACGCGTTCTTGAACGCGGCGCTCATGTAATCCATGCGGGTGTGGCCGGTGGAGTCCTCGGTGAGGTAGTACAGATTGATGATCTTCGTCATCGTGGAGATGTCGCCGGAGATCGCGCCGATCGCTTCGGCAGCGTCGCCCATGCCCTTGAGCAGGGCGTCGCGCTGCGACTCATAGGTGCCGAGGTTGTCGGGATTGTACTCGTAGCCGTACTTGTCGGACATCTGCTGCCAGTTGTCCGGGCGGCTGGCGATCAGGTCATAGGAGCCGGTGCCGTAGGCGTTGTCCATGACCTTCATGAGCCAGGCGCAGTAATCCATGGCCGCGTTGAGCTGGTCGGACGAGACGCTCAGGTCCTTGGCCGCGTCCTTGAAGGCCGTCTTGTCGGCCTCGGTCATCTCATCGACGATGTCGAGATAATCAAAGCCCTTGTTGAAGTAATCGATCGATTTGTCAAGCGACACGGCCGCCGCGGAAAACTCCGTGATCGCGGGGGCGAGCATTTTCTCCGCCGTGTTGATGCGGATGAACACTTCGTTGACGGTCGAGACCGTGTTGTCCACGTAGTCCGTGGTGCGCTCGGCCACATAGCGCGCGCTCTCCGTGGCGCGGGCCGCGCTGTCGCTCAGCACGCCGACCGTGGCGGCCAGCGACGACGCCGCAGCGCCCGAGTGGTTGAGCAGGGTATCCATCAGATCATGGAGCGTGTTGAGCTCCTTGGCCATGGCGCCGATCGAGCCGGACTCCACGTCCAGCGTGATGAACGGCTCCATCTGGCCGCAGATGCCGCCGACGTCCTTGCGGCCGGAGGCCGTGCCCCAGTTCGTGCAGCCGGAGACAAGGCCGCTCTGGCGGCCGACGATGCCGCCGATGTTGTAGCCGACGTGCTCAAAGCCAACGCCGCCCCAGTTCGTGCAGCCGATGATGACGCCGGACGAGAAGCCGCAGATGCCGCCGACGTCCGTGGAGGTGTTGGCCTTTTTCGGCGCGTCGTCGTCCTCGTCGTCGGAGGCGGTCGGGAGCGTCAGGGTGTCAAGATCCTCCGCGCTGCCAATGGCCTCGCTGGCGTTGATGTTCACGCCCGTGGTGTTCGAGCAGTAGGAGATGGTGCCGATGTTCTGCCCGACGATGCCGCCGACGTAATGGTCGCCCTCGACGAAGCCTTCGGTCTTGCAGTTATAGATCATGCCGCTGCCTTCGTTCGTGCCCGCGATGCCGCCGACGTTGTTCTCGCCGGAGATCGTGCCGTTGAACGAGCAGCCGGAGATCGTGCCGTAGTTCGTGCCGACGATGGCACCGATCTCGTTGAGGGTGCCGGCGGCGTCGATGTTGCCGGTGACCTTCAGATCACGGACCGTACCGACCGCCTGCACATAACGGAACAGGCCCATATGGGACGCATCGCCAGAGAGCTCCAGCCCGCTGACCGTGTGGCCCTGCCCCTCGAACGTGCCGCCGAAGGTCGGGATCGGCACAAAGTCCGACCCGCTCAGGTCCACATCGTTGTCCAGATAGACCGTCTTGCCCTGCGAGTACGTGTCGAGCTTGCAGCTTTTGCTCAGCTGCACGAGATCGTCCGCAGAGTAGATGTGGATCTCCGTAGCGTTCGGCTGGGCAGCCGCGCCGCACAGCAGGCACAGAGCCGCCACGAGCACCAGCGCAAGCAGACGACGCACATTATGTCTTTTCATCGGAACCCTCCTCACCGTGCAGATCCGCCGCCGGCACAGTCTGCGCCGGAGCCTCCTCCATCTGCACATTTCCGATATCGATCGATGCGCTGACCGTGCCATTCACGCGGCCATGGATCTCCGCATCGACGTAACCGTTGATATAGCCGCGCACGTGTCCGTTGACACGCATGGCCCCCTGCAGATGCTGCTGCGCGGCGTGGTGGCCAATCGTAAAGGATGTTTTTTCAACCAGAGAGTCGCCCAGCAGCAAAATCTGCGGCAGGACGCACATGACCAGCACCATCGAGATCAGCGTGCCGCGGCCCAGGCAGATGCCGATGGACGCGACCGTGTTCTCCGAGGACAAGAAGCCGATGGACATGCCGGCTGCGGCGAGGATGGTGCCGGAGGTCACGACCGTCGGGAACGCCTGGTTGAGCGCCTCGATCATGGCTTCCTTATAGGGCATCTCCTCCTTGAGCCGGAGGTACCGGCTCGAGATGACGATGGCGTAGTCGATGTTCGCGCCCATCATGATGGAGCTGACGATCAGGTACGCCAGGAAATACAGATTGTTGTGCAGGATCGTCGGGAACGAGAAGTTGATCCACACACTGCCCTGGATCACAAGGATCAGCAGCAGCGGCAGCGCGACCGACTTGAACGTCAGCAGCAGCACGAGGATGACGAACACGACCGTGAGAATACTGATGAGCGTGTTGTCCGTGCTGAAGGCGTCGGAAAAGTCCTTGTCCTTGGCCGTCTCACCGACGAAATAGGACTCGTCGTAATACTTGCCGACGACGCCCTTGATGACCGTCAGGTAATCATAGGTCTCCTCGCTCTCGACCGGGAGGTTGAGATAGAGGATCATGCGCGAATAATTCTCGGAGTGGAGCTGCTTTTCGCCGTCGATGAGGCGGTCATACATCTCCTCGAGGTCGTTCATGGTCGCGGCGTCGATCTTCGAGCGGTAGATATCGCGCTGCTCATACAGGAACTTGAACATATTAATGAGCGGCACGGAGCAGTTGTCGATATTGCTCAGGTCCACGAGCTGGCCGATGGCCTTCGTGTAATCATCGTTCGCGGTACAGTAGGCCGTGTACAGCGCGCGCGACACGCCGATGTCGATATCCGTGAGCTCGGCGAACCGGCGCGGCGTGAGCGAATCGGTGACCATGTAGCCGTCCTTGGCCTCCTCGCCCGCGAGTGCCTGAACGTGATCGACGCCCTTGAGCTCATTGAGATCGTCGAGCAGGTTTGCCTCGCTCTCAAAGTCCGTGAACGGGAAGATGAGCACGACCTGATTCGTCTCGCCGAAGGTGGCGTTGATCTTCTTCTCGGCGATCTTGTAGTCGTTTTGCTTGATGGTGTCGAGCGTGCTGTAGCCGAACACGTACGGGCACTTGCTGCTGAGCAGGAAGCCCGCGACGATGATGACCAGAAAGATCGGCGGCACGATGTAGCGGCTGCGGATGGCAAAGCGGCCGAGCGCATCGATGCGCGGCAGGAACTGGCGGTGGTGCGTCTTGTCGATCCACGGGCTCATGTACATGATGAGCGCCGGCATCAGGAAGAACACCGTCAGCATCAGAAACAGGATCGCCTTGATGAGCACGAGGCTCATATCCTCGCCGATCTTGATCTTCATGAACGAAAGCGCCAGCAGACCCGAGATCGTCGTCAGGCTCGAGGCCGAGATCTCCGGGATGGCCAGCGTCAGCGCGCGGATGGTCGCCTCGCGGGGCGCGAGGTGCTCGCGCTCTTCCGTGTAGTGGTGGCACATGATGATCGCGTAGTCAATGCCGAGGCCGAGCTGCAGCACCGCCGCGATGGAGTTGGTGATGAACGAGACCTCATGGAACCAGTAATTCGTGCCCTTGTTGACCCAGACGGCCACGCCGAAGGTGATGATGAGCACCGGGACCTCCGCGTAGGTATGGCTCGTGAGCAGGAGCACCACGAAGATCGAGCACATGAGGATGATGAGCACGATGCGCATCTCGCGCTCGAGGATCTCGCCGGTCGGGTTGCCGATTTCCGTTGTGATATAAGTATCGTAGCCGTCGAGCGCCGCGCGGACGTTCTTCACGCCCTGGATGCTGACCTCGTCGAGCTTTTCCCCGTCAAACGTGACCTCGAAGAGCGCCGAGGCACTATTATAATGGTGTGTGTCTTTTTCAAACACCACGTCCTTGACACCGTCCACACCGCGCAGCATCTCGGCAAGCTCCTCCGCCTGCGCAAGCGTCACGTTGGACACCATGACCTTCGCATCCCCGTAGGTGATGAACTCGCGGTTCATGATCTCCAGCCCCTGGCGGGTCTGCGTGGAGTCCGGCAGATAATCAGTCAGCTCATTGTTGACGTCCGTCTTGCTCGCCGAGAAGATCGACAGCACGCACGCCACGGCAAACAGCACCACAAACAGCCGCCGCTTGTCCACAATGAACGCCGCCAGGCGCTCCATAAACGATTTCTTCATACCCCAGCCCCTCATCGGGCGGCTCCCCCGCCCGGGATCTCTTTGCGCAGCCTGTCGGAACCGGTTACACCAAAGGTTAAAAAACGGTAACAAAATGTGTTTTTCAGTTCTTTTCGGGTGCAACGGCGCAAAGTTAACATAAACAATTATGGATTCTTTTGTATCATACGATATCCCAAACACGATGTCAACTGCGAAAACAAATTTTTCCGCGATTTTCCTTAATTTTTTTCCACATTTTCAAGCAAATGCGCGCATTTTCGCGCCGGTTCTGCAAAAAATCAGACACTTCGTCAGAAAATCAACCACGCGTTGCTTTTTCGCTCCATGTGCTGTGCGGTGACATATTCCTGTAAAACGGCGTCGAAAAATAGTAACAAAAAATCGACCCATCGGAATCAGAATCGGATTCCGGCGGGTCGAATTTTGTAACTTTTTCACGCTTCAAAGATCTTTTCCACGCGGCGGATATACGCCGGCAGCGCGCCCTCAAAGTCCACGCCGAAGCGGCGCGGCGTGTCGCGCCAGAGCGAGCGGCAGATGCTCTCGTCCGTGAGCGCAGTGGCCGTTTCGAGGGCGGCGCTCAGCGGTGCGCCGCGCACGAGCAGCGCCGCGAACGCGGAGGCAAACACATCGCCCGTGCCGTAAAACACGCCGGGATGCGCCGGGCGCATGCTCGCGTGCATCTCCCCGGTGCGGCAGTCGCAGGCGACGTTGCCGATCACGTCCGGCTGCGGGCGCACGCCCGTGACCGTCACGACCCCGGCGCCGAGCGCGCCGAGCGCCTGAAACAGCTGCGCAAGATAGGCGTCGCCGTGCGTGCCAGGCTCATACGGCAGGCCGGCCAGCAACGCCGCCTCCGTGACGTTCGGCGTGATGACATCCGCGCGCGAGAGCAGGCGGCGGAAGGCTGCGCACATGCGGTCGTCGATCTTGGAATAATAGCTGCCGTTGTCGGCCATGACCGGGTCGATCACAACCAGTGTATCCGGCGCGGCGATGCAGTCGAGCGTCTGCGCGAGCAGCCCCGCCTGCTCGGGTGAGGCGAGATAGCCGGAATAAACCCCGTCGATGCGCGCGCCGATGCGCTGCCAATGGCGCGCGATGGGCAGCATATCGTCCGACAGGTCGCGGAACGTCCAGCCAGTGAACTCGCCCGTGTGCGTGCTGAGCACGGCCGTGGGGATGCAGGCGCACTCCACGCCCGTGGCGGAGATGACCGGCAGCGCCACGGTCAGCGAGCACTTGCCGAGCCCGGACAGATC
>CAKTNQ010000047.1:0-9823 GCA_934589185.1 uncultured Oscillospiraceae bacterium
CTGGAAAACAGCACGGCCGGCTCCGTCAACGCCGTGTACGATCTGATGATGCAGCACAACTTCCGCATCGTGCGCAGCGTGCGCCTGAAGATTGACCACTGCCTGCTGGCCAAGCCCGGCACAAAGCTCTCGGACATCAAGGAAATTTATTCGCACGAGCAGGCTATCAGCCAGTGCGGCCGCTTCCTGCAGAGCCTGCCGGGCGTGACGGTCGTGCGCTGCGAGAACACCGCCATGGCCGCCAAGCGCGTGGCCGAGTCGGACCGCACGGACATCGCGGCGCTCTCGTCGCGCGCATGCGTCGGGCTCTACGGGCTCGAGAGCCTGGCCTCCTCCGTGCAGGATCAGGGCAATAACTACACGCGTTTCATCTGCATCGCCAAGGATCTCGAGATCTATCCCGGCGCCGACCGCACGAGCCTCATGATGGTGCTGCCGCACAAGCCGGGCTCCCTGTACAAGGTGCTCTCGCGCTTTTACGCGCTCGGCATCAACCTCAACAAGCTCGAGAGCCGCCCGCTGCCGGAGCGCGACTTTGAGTTCATGTTCTATTTCGACCTCGAGACGTCGGTCTATTCGCCGCAGTTCCAGCAGCTCATGGGCGAGCTGCCGGGCCTGTGTGAGGAGTTCTCCTACCTCGGCAGCTATCGTGAGGTGGTGTGATGATGCGGTGCGGACTTCTTGGTGAAAAGCTCGGCCACAGCTATTCGCCGGCCATCCACGCGCAGCTCGCCGACTATGCCTACGGGCTCTATGAGGTCGCGCCGGAGGACCTGCCGGCGTTTTTGACCGGCGGCGATTTTGACGCGCTCAACGTGACCATTCCGTATAAGAAGGCGGTCATCCCGTACTGCACGGAACTCTCGCCGATCGCGCGCAGGCTCGGCAGCGTGAACGTGCTCGTCCGCCGGGCGGACGGCACGCTCTACGGCGACAACGCCGACGCCTTCGGTTTTGAATACCTCGTGCGCCACAGCGGCATCGACGTCGCGGGGCAAAAGGCGCTCGTGCTCGGCAACGGCGGCGCGTCCGCGACCATTCAGGCCGTGCTTGAGCAGCTCGGCGCGCATGTGACGGTCATCTCCCGCCACGGGCCGGATAATTATGATAACCTCGACCGCCACGCCGACGCGCACGTGATCGTCAACACCACGCCGGTCGGCATGTATCCGAACACGGGCAAAGCCGCCGTCGACCTGCGGCAGTTCCCGCAGTGCGCGGGCGTGCTCGATATCGTCTATAACCCCGCGCGTACGGCGCTGCTGCTGCAGGCGGAAAGCCTCGGCATCCCGTGCGCGGGCGGGCTGTACATGCTCGTGGCGCAGGCCAAGCGCAGCTGCGAGGTGTTCACCGATACGGTCATCGACGATGCGCAGATCCTCCGCATCCACCGCCTGCTGCGGCAGGAGATGGAGAACATCGTCCTCATCGGCATGCCCGGCAGCGGCAAGAGCACCATCGCGGCGCTGCTCGCCGAGCGGCTGCACCGCCCGGTGCTTGACAGCGACGCACAGGTCGTCGAGACGGCGGGCATGTCCATCCCGGACATTTTTGCCGCCGGGGGAGAGGACGCCTTCCGCGCGCGGGAGACGGCCGCGCTCGCCGCGCTCGGCAAGCGCTCGGGCGCGGTGCTCGCGACCGGCGGCGGCTGTGTCTGCCGGGAGGAAAACTACCCGCTCCTGCACCAGAACGGCACGATCTTCTGGCTCCAGCGCGACCTCGCGCGCCTGCCGAAGGACGGCCGCCCCATCTCCCAGCGCAGCGACCTCGCCGCGCTCTACGCGCAGCGCGCGCCGCTGTATGCCCGCTTCGCCGACACGGTCATTGACAACAACGGCACGCCGGAGGAAACGGTGCAGAAAATTCTGGAGGTGCTGGCATGAAGTTTCTCGTCATCAACGGTCCGAACCTGAACCTGCTTGGCCTGCGTGAGCCGGCCATCTACGGCAGCCAAAGCTTTGCCGCGCTGCAGGATTTCATCCGCGCGGCTGCTGCCGAGGCGGGCGTGGAGGTCGAGCTGTTCCAGTCCAACCACGAGGGCGCGATCGTCGATGCCATTCAGGCGGCCTACGGCACCGCGGACGGCATTGTCATCAACCCCGCCGCCTATACGCACACGAGTGTCGCCATTCTCGATGCGCTCAAGGCTGTGGCGCTCCCGGCGGTGGAGGTGCACCTGTCGGATGTCAACGCCCGGGAGGATTTTCGTCAGATCTCCTATGCCGGCATGGCGTGCGTGAAAACGTACATGGGCCTCGGTTTTGAGGGCTACCGGCAGGCGATCTTGTACCTGAAACAGTATCTGGAGGAGGCAAACGCATGATCTCGAAACAAATGATTGACTGGGGCGAGAGCGGCTGCTCCATCCGCGAGATCGCGGCCTACGGCGAGCGCCGCGCGGCCGAGATCGGCCCCGAAAACGTCTATAACTTTGCCATCGGCAACCCGAGCATCGACCCGCCGGACTGCGTGCACGCGGCTGTCGAGCGGCTGCTGCGCACCGTGCCGCCCACGCAGCTGCACGCCTACGCGCCCGCGCCGGGCATGGCGTCCGTGCGCGAAAAAGTCGCGGCCTATCTGACGGACACCTTCGGCGAGGCGTACCGCGCGCAGGACATTTACATGACCGACGGCGCGTCGAGCGCGCTGGCGATCCTCACGCGCGCGCTCATGGGCCCGGGGGATGAGGCCATCGTGTTCGCACCGTACTTCCCGGAGTACGCCGTCTATGCCGAGGCGGCGGGCGGCAGCGTGCGCGTCGTGCCGTGCCGGGCGGATACCTTCGCGCTCGATCTCGAGGCGCTTGCGGCCGCGGTGACGGAAAAGACCGCGCTGCTCATTCTGAACTCCCCGAATAACCCCTCCGGTGTCGTCATCTCGCGCCCGGAGCTGGAGGCGCTGGCGGCCCTCCTGCGCGAAAAGCAGGCCCAGTACGGCCACCCGATCTATATCATCGCCGACGAGCCGTACCGCGAGCTGGTCTACGGCGGGGTGGAGGTGCCGTTCCTGCCCGCGATCTATCCGAACGCGATCTACTGCTATTCCTACAGCAAGACGCTGTCCCTGCCCGGCGAGCGCGTGGGCTTTCTCGCCCTGCATCCGGCCATGGACGATTACGCCGCCGTGCACGCGGCCGTGCTCGGCGCGGGGCGTGCGCTGGGGTATATCTGCGTGTCGTCGCTGTTCCAGCTCGCCGTGGCGGAGTGCCTCGGCCAGACGGCGGACATCTCGGCCTATGCCGCCAATCGCGAGCTGATCTACGGCGCGCTCACGGACATGGGCTATGCGTGCGCGCGGCCGGACGGCGCGTTTTATCTCTTCCTCAAGTCACCGGAGCCGGACGCCAGGGCGTTTTGCCGCCGCGCGATGGACTATGACATCCTGCTCGTGCCGGGCGATGATTTCGGCTGCCCCGGCTATGCGCGCCTGGCCTACTGCGTGGCGCGCAGCCAGCTCGAGCGCTCGCTCCCGGCGTTCCGGAAGCTGGCCGAGAGCTACGGCCTGACCAAGTAAATCCCGCAAACAGAAAGCGGCGTCCCCGGGGCTTCGGGGGCGCCGTTTTTGTGCGGATGGTGTCAGGCGTACATGGCGTTGGTGTTCATATAGTCATAGATGACCTTGCCATGGTGCTGCTCCTGCTTTTGAATGTCGTTGAGCACGCTGCGCGCATTGGCATCGCCGAACTCGAACACGCACGTGTCATACAGGTGCGAGGCGTGCTTTTCCATCGCGAGCACGTCCGTGCACAGGTAGCAGTCGTTTTGCTTCTGCGGGGTCTCGGTGCTGTTGTAGGTCGCCGTGAACGTCGTCGGCACGGTCACGGAGTCCGCCGGTGCGGCGACGGTGCCGCCCTCCATCTGCGTGATCGCGTCGAGATGCTGCTGCTCGACCTGCGCGATCTGCTCGAACAGGTTTTTCAGCTGCGGGTCGTTGGCGCTGGCGGCGTGGCGGTTGTACTTGTCCACGCACAGCTGCTCCTGCCCTTTGAGATCTTTGAGTAAACTGGCCTCTTTTGGGGTCAACTGCATAAATATCACCTCAGAGCCAGTATGCCCACCGGCGCGGCGGGGCATACGCCGGCGGGAAAAAAAGCGGTGGCGTCCGCACGCAAAATCGGTTATAATCGGGCTGACCCTATGGGAAAGAGAGATGCAGCTATGGCAAAGATTTTTGACATCGCGGATTTTTCCGCGCCGGAGCTGGACGTGTACGCCCGCCTGACGGAAAACCAGCTCGTCAACCGTGCCGACCCGAGAAACGCTCTCTTCATCGCCGAGAGCCCGCTCGTGATCGGCCGCGCGCTTGACGCGGGATGCGTGCCGGTGTCGTTTTTGATGGAGCGCCGCCATATCGACGGCAAGGCGCGTGACATTCTGGCGCGCTGCCCGGCGGACATTCCGGTCTATGCGGCCGAGCTCGACGTGCTCACGCAGCTGACGGGCTTTCACCTCACGCGCGGCATGCTCTGCGCCATGCGCCGCCCGGCGCTGCCGGAGGTCGCCGCCCTGTGCGCAAACGCCGCGCGCGTGGCCGTGCTGGAAAACGTGATGAACCCGACGAACATCGGCGCCATCTTCCGCTCGGCGGCGGCGCTCGGCGTGGACGCCGTGCTGCTCACGTCGGCGGGCAGCGACCCGCTCTACCGCCGCGCCGTGCGCGTGAGCATGGGCACGGTCTTTCAGGTGCCGTGGACGTATCTGCCTGCGGATGCCGACTGGCAGGAGACGCTGCACGCGCTCGGCTTTCAGACGGCGGCCATGGCGCTGCGGGACGATTCGCTGCGCATTGACGATAAACGCCTGCGCGCCGTGCCGCGCCTTGCCATCGTGCTTGGCACGGAGGGCGACGGGTTAGCATCCAACACGATCGCCGCGTGCGATTACACGGTGCGCATCCCTATGACGCACGGAGTCGATTCGCTCAATGTGGCCGCGGCGAGCGCCGTCGCGTTTTACCAGCTCGCGCTGCTGCGCGGCCGCGATACCTGAAAATGCAGATCCCCGGCTTCCGTTTCGAAAGCCGGGGATTTTTTTGTGCTTACACGTCGAACCGGTCGTAGCTCCCGGCGCAGTCGAGGCACAGCTTCTGCCCGTCGACCAGGCGAATCCAGTTGGCGCCCGTTACCTCACCGCAGCACGCGCAGCGGTACGAGTCGAAGAGCTTCGCCTTCTCCGGCAGCGGGATGGTCGCCGGCTTAACGTCGAACAGGTCGGCCGGTTCCTGCGCCTGATAGTAGGCGAACGATTCCTCGCGCGTCATCCCCTCCGGCCGCGGCCGGAGCACCAGACGCACGGACTTGCCCGTGACGCGGTTATAAAACGAGAACGCTTGCTTGCCGCGCATGTGAAACAGCAGGTTGCCTTTGCCGATGCTGCAGCCGAGCAGCGCCTGAATGGCGTCCACGCCGCAGGCATCGTTTTCCGCGATGCATACGACCTGCTCGTCGCCGGAAAAGCTCAGCTCCAGCAGCTCGGCGGCGTAGCACGCAGCCTTATATCCGATCGTCAGCCCGCCGCAGGCGTGGCCGTGAAATTGTACGCAGGTCTCCCAGTTGGTCATGATTTTGTCTCCTTTTCTTCGTCGTCAATGAGCACGAGCTTGTGCCCCTGCACGTCCACGATGCTGCCCGTCACGCCGTAGACGTCCCGCAGGGCGTCGGCGTCGAAGATCTCCGCGCCGCCGTAGCGGTACACCTCACCTGCGCGCAGCAGCAGAAAGCGGTCGCAAAACCGCAGCGCGAGGTTCAGGTCGTGGATGACGATCATCGCCGTGAGATTCTGCTCGCGGCACAGGTTGCGCGTGATCTGCAGCACCTGATATTGATTGCGGATGTCGAGATTGCTGGTCGGCTCGTCGAGCAGCAGGAGCGTCGGTTCCTGCGCCAGTGCGCGGGCGAGCATGACCTTCTGCCGCTCGCCGCCGGAGAGCCGGTTGAGGAACCGGCCGCGCATGTCCTCCAGATTCAGATAGCGCATGGCCTCGTGCACGACACGGTGGTCGTGCTCCGTCACGCCCCAGGTCATGTAGGGCCGCCGTCCGAGCATGACCATGTCGTGCACGGTCATCTGCGTGTCGGGCACGTGCTGTGCCACGAAGGCTACGCGTTTGGCGATCTCCCGGTGGGAGAGCGTGAGCAGGTCCTCCCCATCGATGCGGCAGTGTCCGCTGTCGGCCGTGAGGATGCGGTTCATGCACTTGAGCAGCGTGCTCTTGCCGACGCCGTTGTTGCCGAGCACGGCCAGAAAGTGCCCGTCCTCCAGCTCGAAGCTCACATCGCGGAGAATTTGCCGACCGCCCTTGTAGTGATAGCAGAGATGGTCCACACAGATCATGTCCGGCCCCTCCCCTTGAACAGCAGGTACAAAAACAGCGGGCCGCCGAGGAAAGCCGTCAGCGCTCCAATTGGAAGAATGACCGGCATGATGACCACGCGTGCGGCCAGATCGCTCAGCAGCAGCAACGCCGCGCCGGCGAGCACGGAGCCGGGGATGAGATAAATATAGTTGTTGCCGACGACCATGCGCACGATGTGCGGCGCGACGAGGCCGATGAAGTTGATAAGGCCGACGTGCGACACGATCACCGAGCAGACAAGGCACGTGAGCACGACGTTCGTCAGCGTCAGCCGCCGGACGTGGATGCCGAGACTCAGCGCCGTCTCCTCGCCGGAGAGCAGGGCATTATAGTCCCAGCGGTGCAGATAACAGTAGCCGATCAGCAGCAGCACGGCCAGCGCCATGCCGCGCAGGGACTGCCAGTCCGTACTGCCGAGGTCGCCAAACGTCCAGAACACGAGCGACGAGAGCGCGACCTCGTCGGCAAAGTATTGCAGCAGCGTGGTCGCGCCGGTCAGCATGGAGCTGATGGCGACGCCTGCGAGCACGATGCCCTCCGAGGAGATCTGCTTGAATTGGCTCAGCCCCAGGATGACGGCCGCGACGAGCAGCGAGCCGAGAAATGAGCACAGCGGGATAGCCCAGCTGCCGGTCTGGCTCAGGCCGAGGCCGATGATGGCGACGGCCGCGCCGAATGTCGCGCCCTGCGACACGCCGAGCGTGGAGGCCGAGGCCAGCGGATTGCGCAGCACAGCCTGCAGGATGCACCCGGCCAGCCCCAGCCCCGCGCCGGCGACCATGGCGGTACAGATGCGCGGCAGGCGGTTATTGCGGATGACGAGATTGATCTTCGCGTCCGACGCCCGGCCGAAGATGCCCCGGATGAGCTCGGCGGCCGGCGTGTTGTAAGACCCGGCGCGCAGCGACAAAAAGAACGCGAGCGCCAGAATGGCCGTCAGCAGGACCAGAAAGCGGATGCTTCTGGCGCGGTTGCGGCTGTAGTCGGAATCGTGCGGCTTACTCGCCGAGTGTGATGGCACGGAATGCATACCCGGCCTCCTTCAGATCGGGATAGGGGTTGGAGCCGAGCAGCTCCGTGAAGATCTCGCCGGCCTTGGTCTCGGGGTCGATGTCGGCAAACTGCTCCGGATACAGCACGCAGGCGGCGTAATAGGCATCGGCCAGCGCCGTCTCCAGATTGGAGGCCGAGGAGCGGAACGAGATCTGCGAATAGACCTTGCCGCTGCGCACGGCGGTGAGGCTGTTATAAAAAGCCGGGTTGGCCTGATAATCTTCGTTGATCAGGGGCATACCATTGAAGTCCAGGAAGATCACATCCGGGTCCCAGGCGAGCACCTGCTCAGTGTCGATGTTGAACGCGCCGGTCTGCCCGGTCGTGTCGGCGAGGTTTTTGGCGTGGATGAGCGCAAACGGGCCGTAGCCTGCCTCCGTGCCCTCAAAGCCGTGCTGCCCCTTGAAGGACACGCCGCCGACATAGACGGACGGCTTCTGATCGTCTGCAATCTTGGCCGTGCGCGTGTCGAGGTCGGTCTGGATGCCCTTGAGGTACTTGGTCAGCTCCTGCGCGCGCGTTTCCAGCCCGTAGAGCTCGCCGAGCAGACGGATGGTCTCATAGGCCGCATCGTCGAGCGTGGTGTCGCTGCCGGGCACGACAAAGACCGGGATGCCGGTCTTGCCGGACAGCTCATCTGCGTCGCATGAGGCATAGGCGCTCATGACGATGACCTGCGGCGCAACGTCGATGATCTGCTCGACGTACGGTTCGCCGTTCGTGCCGGTGACGGGCAGGTCCTTGAATTTATCGAAGTTCACGTAGTTATACAGGCGGCTCATGCCAGCCTTGGTCTCGTAGTCCTCCACGCCGACTACGCGGTCAGCCGCGCCGACATAGCAGCTGTAGCGCAGCGCGCCGACGCCGACGCACACGACGCGCTCTACCTTTTCGGGGACGGACACGGTGCGGTTTTTGCCGTCCGTGATCGTGCGGGTGCCGGCAGTGTCGCCGGTATTTGTTTTCCCGCCGCAGGCTGCGCAGGACAGCAGCGTCAGGACTGCCAGCAGCAGGCAGATGATGTTTCTTTTTTTCATGCGATCCATCCTCATTTTTTGTTGTTTGCCCCGTTTCCGGAGCGCTGCCACCAGTATACCTGACGGCTTTCCACTGCGTAAGCACCCTGGGGGGATGAAAAGTTGCACAGTTTTTTTCACAATTTTTCGATGACGAGTAAATGGAATCTGCCCGTTTTTCGACAAAAGCAAATAAAATTGTATATAAATTCGAAGAAATTCACGCAATGCAGCGGCATTTTACAATTTTACACGCATTTTACATAAGCGCTCTTTTCGTTTTTACATTCCCTGCTTATCCTGTGAAGTGTAGGGAACAAAAAAACCAAGTCAAAATCGAAGTTCGAAAGGAGCACTTCCTCTTGAAAAAGATCATTACCATTCTGTGTGCCGTCGTCATGGCGCTCTCGCTGTTTGCGGGCTGCGGCCAGAAGGCGGACGACAACAACACGGTCGCTGCCGGCGGCACGGTCGCGACCGACGGTTCCACCTCGATGGAAAAAGTCATCGGCGCGCTCGGCGAATCCTTCATGGAGGCAAACTCGGGCACGACCTTCACCTACAACCCGACCGGCTCTGGTTCCGGCATCCAGGCCGTTTCCGAAGGCCGCTGCGACATCGGCCTGTCGAGCCGCGCGCTCAAGGACGACGAAAAGGCCTCCGGTCTGACGGAGACCACCCTCGCCCTCGACGGCATCGCCATCATCGTCAACCCCCAGAACCCCGTTCAGGACCTGACCCTGGAGCAGATCGCCAAGATCTACACCGGTGAGATCACCAACTGGAAGGATGTCGGCGGCAGCGACGCCGAGATCGTCCTCATCGGCCGCGAGGCCGGCAGCGGCACGCGCGACGGCTTCGAGTCCATCACCGACACGAAGGACGCCTGCCAGTACCGTCAGGAGCTGACCTCCACGGGCGACGTCATCGCCACCGTGTCCCGGAACCCGAACGCCATCGGCTATGCCTCCCTGGCTGCCATCAAGGACAGCGTCAAGGCCCTGACCGTCAACGGTGTTGCCCCGACGGAAGCAACCGTCAAGGACGGCACCTACCTCGTGCAGCGTCCGTTCGTCCTCGTGACGAAGGAAGGCGTTGCCCTGAGCGAGACCGCGCAGAAGTTCTTCGACTTTGCGATCTCTGCGGATGCCGCGTCCATCATCTCCGCGGCGGGCGCAGTCCCGGTGGCCTGAGTCACAGGTAAGCGCAAGGCGGCTGGTTCTTCCGGTCGCCTTTCGCATATACAGAGGTGCTGATATGAAAAAGAGATCTCAAGTTCTGGAGACGGTCGTGCATGGCGTGTTTCTGCTCCTTGGCCTCATTACCGTCGGGTGCGTGCTGCTCATCAGCGTGTACCTGATCGTCTCCGGCATCCCCGCCATCCGGCAGATCGGGCTCGT
>CAKTNQ010000048.1:0-9425 GCA_934589185.1 uncultured Oscillospiraceae bacterium
AAAACCGTGCCGCAGAGCTACCGCGAGGGCGCGTTCGGGCTCGGCGCGGGCAAGTGGCGCGTCATCCGCACCGTGGTTCTGCCCGGCTGCGTGGACGGCGTTATCACCGGCTGCATCCTGTCCGTCGGCCGCATCCTCGGCGAGTCGGCCGCGCTGCTGTTCACGGCGGGCTTTGCCCACGCGCTCAACGGCTTCTTCGAGGGGCTGAGCAGCGCGGGCGCCACGCTCACCGTCGCGCTTTACGTCTACGCCAAGGAGCAGGGCCGGTTTGATGTGGCCTTTGCCATTGCCGCCATTTTGATGATCCTTACACTGCTCATCAACGGTGCGGCCACGCTCGTTGAGCGATCCTTCAGGAGGAAAAGAAGTCTATGAGTGACATTATGACAGTCCAGGGCCTGAACCTCTGGTACGGAGATCATCAGGCGTTGCACGATATCAGTTTGAACATTCCCGAAAAGAGCATCACGGCGCTCATCGGGCCGTCCGGCTGCGGCAAATCCACGTTTCTCAAAACGCTCAACCGCATGAATGACCTCATCCCGGGCGTGAAGATCACAGGCGATGTGCGCTACTGCGATCAGGACATTTTCGCCCCCGGCACGGACGTCAACGAGCTGCGGCGCGAGATCGGCATGGTCTTCCAGAAGCCGAACCCGTTTCCGATGAGCATCTACGACAACATCGCCTACGGCCCGCGCACGCACGGCATCAAAAACCGCGCGAAGCTCGACGAGATCGTCGAAAAGTCCCTGCGCGGCGCGGCCATCTGGGACGAGGTGAAAGACCGCCTGAAGAAAAATGCGCTCGGCCTCTCCGGCGGCCAGCAGCAGCGTCTGTGCATCGCCCGCGCGCTCGCGGTCGAGCCGGAGGTGCTGCTCATGGACGAGCCAACGAGCGCGCTCGACCCCATCTCCACGTCGAAGATCGAGGAGCTGGCCATGCAGCTCAAGGAGCAGTACACGATCGTCATCGTCACGCACAACATGCAGCAGGCGGTGCGTATCTCCGACTGCACGGCGTTTTTCCTGCTCGGCGAGCTCGTCGAGTGCGACGACACGCAGCAGCTGTTCTCGCAGCCGCAGGATCAGCGCACGGAGGATTACATCACAGGGAGGTTTGGTTAATGAGAAGCCGGTTTGATGAACAGCTCGCGCTCCTGAACAAGGAGATGATCGAGATGGGCGCACTGTGCGAGGAAGTCATCGCGCTCGCGTCCAAGGCCCTCACGGAGGCGGATCCGGAGCTGGCGCAGCGGGTCGCCCCGCTCGACGCCGAGATCGACCAGAAGGAGCGCAACATTGAGTCGCTGTGCCTCAAACTCCTGCTCCAGCAGCAGCCCGTCGCGCGCGACCTGCGCCAGATCTCGGCCGCGCTGAAGATGATCACGGACATGGAGCGCATCGGCGACCAGGCCGAGGACATTGCGGAGATCATCCAGTTTCTCGCCGGCCGTTCGGCGGAAAATGACGATCTGCTGCGTGAAATGGCCCTCTCGACCATCCATATGGTCACAGAAAGTGTTGACGCCTACGTCAAGCGTGATACAATGCTGGCAGAGACGGTCATTGCCGAGGACGATGTTGTAGACAACGCCTTCGACGAGGTCAAGCGCCGGCTGATCGACAAGATCGCCGCCCACCCCGACGACGGGGAGTACGCGCTCGACCTGCTCATGATCGCCAAATACTTCGAGCGCATCGGCGACCACGCGACGAACATCGCCGAGTGGGTGATCTTCTCGGTCACCGGGGTGCACAAGGAGGGGTGAGGCATGATCTGGTGTGTGGAGGACGACGCCAGTATCCGCGACATTGAGGTTTATACGCTTACGTCCACGGGCTTTGAGGCCCGCGGCTTTGCCGACGGCGTCTCGTTCTGGGCGGCGCTCCAGACGGAGAAGCCCGATCTGGTCGTGCTCGACGTGATGCTGCCCGGTGTGGACGGCATCGAGCTGCTGCAGCGCATGAAGGCGTCTGCGGAGCTGCGCACCATCCCGGTCGTTATGGCCACGGCCAAGGGCGCGGAGTATGACAGGATCCGCGGCCTCGACCTCGGCGCGGACTACTACCTCGTCAAGCCCTTCGGCGTGATGGAGCTGGTGTCCTGCGTCAAGGCGGTGCTGCGCCGCTGCCAGCCGGAAAAGGCTGCGCATCTGCTGCGCAGCGGCGGGCTCATCGTCGATCTGAACGCACACACGGTCACGGTCGACGGCGCGCGCGTCGCGCTTACGTATAAAGAATTTGAACTCCTGTGCCTGTTTCTGTCCCATCCGGGCATGGCGTTCACGCGCGACCAGCTCTTTCAGGAGATCTGGGGCATGGACTACTGCGGCGAGACCCGCACGGTCGACATGCACATCCGGACGCTCCGGCAGAAGCTCGGTCCCTACGGACGGCGGATCGAAACGGTGCGCAATGTTGGTTACCGCATGGAGACAACGACATGACCAAAAAGATTTTTCAATCGATCCTGCTCGTGGCCGGGGCGGTGCTGCTGGCGAGCCTGTTGATCATCATGGGCTTTTTGTACGATTACTTTGGCGGCGTGGAGGAAAACCAGCTGCGCGACGAGCTGAGCCTTGCCGCCGCGGCCGTTGAGGACGGCGGCACGGACTACCTGTCCCAGCTGACGGCCGACCGTTACCGCCTGACGTGGATCGCGGCCGACGGCAGCGTCCTGTACGACACCAAGACCGACGCCGAGAGCCTCGAGAACCACGCCTCGCGCGCCGAGGTCAGTCAGGCGCTGACCACCGGCACCGGCGAGAGCACGCGCTATTCCTCGACGCTCATGGAAAAGACCATGTACTATGCCCAGCGTCTGGCCGACGGCACGGTGCTGCGCATTTCCATCAGCCGCGCGACGGTCGGCATGATCGCCGTCGGCATGATCCAGCCGCTGCTGATCGTGCTCATCGTGGCGCTCATCCTCTCCGGCCTGCTGGCCAGGCGCCTGTCGCGGCGCATCGTCGACCCGCTCAACAGCCTCGACCTCGAGCACCCGCTCGACAACGATGCCTATGAGGAGCTCTCTCCGCTGCTCAAGCGCATCCACCGCCAGCACGTCGAGATCCAGACGCAGCTGCGCGAGCTGCACGAGCGGACCGATGAGTTCACGCAGATCACCGGCAGCATGCGCGAGGGCCTTGTCCTGCTCGACGAGCACGGCAGCATCCTGAGCATCAACGCCGCGGCGCAGGCGCTCTTCGGTGCGGACGCGCAGTGCGTGGGCCGGGACTTTCTCACCATCGAGCGCAGTCATGAGCTCAGCGCCGCCATCCAGGCCGCCGTCGCGGACGGCCACAGCGAGGTGCGCGCCGAGCGCGCAGGCCGTGTGTATCAGTTCGACATCAGCCGCATCACGTCCGACGGCAAGTTCCTCGGCATGGTCATTCTGGCCTTCGACATCACGGAGCAGGAGTTTGCAGAGCGCAACCGCCGGGAGTTTACGGCGAATGTTTCGCACGAACTCAAAACGCCGCTGCAGGGTATCATCGGAAGCGCCGAGCTGATCGAAAACGGCATGGTCAAGCCCGACGACCTGCCGCGCTTCGTCGGCCACATCCATACCGAGGCCGCCCGCCTCGTCACGCTTATTGACGACATCATCCGCTTGTCCCAGCTCGACGAGGGCGACGCCATGCCGACGGAGCCGGTCGACCTGCTCGCAGTGTCGCAGGAGGCGGCGGAGAACCTGCAAGACGCTGCGGTCGCGCGCGGCGTCACGGTCGGCGTCACGGGCCAGCCGGCCGTCATTCCCGGCGTCCGCCGCCTGATCTACGAGATCGTCTATAACCTCTGCGGCAACGCCATCAAGTATAACCGCGACGGCGGGCGCGTGGACGTGACGGTTGCCGCCGATGCCGACGGCAGCAGCATCACCGTCGCCGATACCGGCATCGGCATCGCGCCGGAGCATCAGGGTCGCGTGTTCGAGCGCTTCTACCGCGTGGATAAGAGCCATTCCAAGGCGTCCGGCGGCACGGGCCTCGGATTGTCGATCGTCAAGCACGCCGTGCAGTATCACCACGGCCGCATCGAGCTCGAGAGCACGCTCGGCACGGGCACGACCATCCGCGTCGTGTTCCCGAACGCGTGACCCAGCGGAGAAAATTTAAGCGGACTTCCGCAGTCGGAAGTCCGCTTTTTCCTGTCCCGCAGGGGTTGACACCTGGGCGGGGCAGTGCTATCATGCAGTTTAGATTAGATATATCTAACCTGTCGGCTTTTAAGGAGGTATTTCCATGTATCAGATCACACTGGGGATCGACGGCATGATGTGCGGCATGTGCGAGAGCCACATCAACGATGCGGTGCGCAATGCCTTTCCGGTCAAGAAGGTCACGTCCTCGCACAGCCGGGGCCAGACCGTTATCCTCTCCGAGACGGCGATCCCGGAGACGGACCTGCAGCCGGTCATCGCCAAGACGGGCTACGAGCTCACGAGCTACGCCTGCGCCCCGTATGAGAAAAAGGGCCTGTTCCACCGGCACTGAGTATAGCCCCATGTGACAAGCGGCACGCGGCGGTCATCTGACCGCCGCGTGCCGCTGTTTTATTTGGGTTCGTAGCCGTGCTCCATGCAGTACACGCGCAGGATGGCCGCCTGCGTTTTCGCGTCCGGGATGCGCCCGGCCAGCACGTCGCGCGCAAGCTCCTCGAGCGGCACGGCCTGCAGGTTGAGAAATTCATCGTCGTCGAGCTGCTGCTCGCCGAAGGTCAGGCCGCGGGCAAGGTACATCCAGATGACCTCGTCCGAGTATGCGGCGGCGGGGTAAAACGGGCCGAGCGGGATGAGCTCGCGCGCCGTGATGCCGGTCTCCTCGCGCAGCTCGCGGCGCGCGGCGGCCTCGGGCGCCTCGCTGCGGCTGTCGCGCTTGCCGGCAGGAATCTCCGTGATGACC
Source organism: uncultured Oscillospiraceae bacterium (assembly GCA_934589185.1). Lineage (GTDB taxonomy): Bacteria > Bacillota > Clostridia > Oscillospirales > Oscillospiraceae > CAG-103. The sequence goes on from CAKTNQ010000048.1 coordinate 4,907, forward strand.
TCGTTCACCGGGTAGCGGAACTGCCGCTCGACGATCACGCGCCCGTCGTCGAGCAGCGGCACGATGCACACCGCGCCCACGTGGCGCGACAGCTCGCGCGGCGCGGTGCCGCCGTTGGGCAGGCGCACGGTGTCGCGGTAGAAGTCGAGGATGCAGCCGCTGTAAATCTTTTCGGATGTGAGTTTTGTTTCAGTCAGGTTGTCCATGGCGCGCCTCCTTACAGGCCGAGGAGCTGCAGCGTGCGCGCGTCAGGCTGCCCGCCGAAGAATTTCTCGAGCACGGCGGCAAACACCGGCTCGTCCGGCGCGGCGGCCGCGAAGAGCGTCATGCTCGAGCGCAGCTTCAGGTCGTCCGGAAAGCCGAACACGGCCGTGGGATCGCTCTCGTCGAGCGCCAGCAGGGCACTGCTGATCTCCAGCAGATGCGCGCGCAGCGTCGGCTCGCGCAGGTAGGCCCGCGCCTCGTCGAGCCCGGAGATGGCGTAGTACTGCGATGTGCTGCTCATGCCCAGCCCCGCGACCTGCGGGAAGATGTACCAGATCCAGTGGCTGCGCTTGCGGCCGTTTTGGATCTCGCGCAGGGCGGCGGCATAGTCCCGGCTCTGTGCGGTGAGAAAGCGGTTGAGATCATACATGGCGGAAACCTCCTCAGAAGCGGAAATAGATGAACGGATTGAACGTTGCGCTCACGGAAAAGACGATGCACACGGCCAGCAGCGCCAGGCACACGACGTTGCGCACGATCTCGGCGCCGCAGCTCTCGCCGAGGTGCACGCGCCGGCAGACAGGCGTGGAGAATACGAGCGCGGGCAGCATCCACAGCAGCGGCGGCACGATGCTCACATCCGCGCCGATGGACTGTGCCAGCTGCACGTGCGTGAAGCTGAACATCCGCGCGAGCGCGCAGCGCATCTGCACAAAGTCCGTGAGGTTGAACATCACCCAGCCGATGCACACGATCATCATGCACAGCAGCCAGCGCAGCGCCTTCGGCAGGCGCTCGAGATACTTGCCCAGCCAGAGCTTTTCGACCAGCAGCAGCACACCGTAGTACAGGCCCCAGAGCAGGAAGTTCCAGTCCGCGCCGTGCCACAGGCCGGTCAGGCCCCAGACGATGAGAATGTTGCGCACCCACTTTCCCCGGGAAACGCGGTTGCCGCCGAGCGGGATATACACATAGTCGCGAAACCAGGTGGACAGCGAGATGTGCCACCGCCGCCAGAACTCCGTGACCGACAGGGAGATATACGGGTAGTTGAAGTTTTCGAGAAAGTGGAAGCCGAACATCCGGCCGAGGCCGATGGCCATGTCACTGTAGCCGGAGAAGTCAAAATAGATCTGCAGCGTGTAGGCGATGGCGGCCAGCCAGTACATGAGCGAGCCGTAATTGACGGGGTCGCCGTTGTAGACGATGGTGGCCACCTGCGCGACCTGATTGGCCAGCAGCAGCTTTTTGGCCAGACCTACGACAAAGCGCCGGAAGCCCTGCGCGAGATCGTCCATGGTCACGCTGCGAGAGCGGATCTCCTGCTCGACGGTCTCATAGCGCACGATGGGGCCGGCGATGAGCTGCGGGAAGAAGCTGACGTACATCAGCAGGTAGAAAAAGTTGCGCTGCAGGGCGATCTTGCCGCGGTAGAGGTCGATGACATACGACAGGATCTGAAACGTGTAAAAGCTGATGCCGATCGGCAGTGCGATACCGGGGTCCGGCAGGCCGAGGAACGAGAACGTCCGGCACAGGAAATTGAGGTATTTGAACACGACGAGATTGCCGAGGATGACGGCGATCGCCGCGATCAGCACAGCCTTTTTCGCGCGCGGCCGCGCCGCGAAATGCACGAAGGCGAAGCCGCTGCCGTAGGCCGCGAGTGTCACGAGCACCATGAGCACGACCATCTTCGGCTCGCCCCAGGCGTAGAAGATCAGCGACGCGATGAGCAGCAGCGCGTTTTGCACCGGCTTTGCGCGGACGAGCACGCACAGGCCTGCCAGCGGCAGAAAGAAAAACAGGAATGTCTGACTGCTGAATACCATGGCTCAGTCCTCCAGGATGGTCTCGTCCGTTGTGAAAAATGTCGTGTTGCCGACGAGAAGCACCTTTGTGATCTCGTGCGCGCACAGGTATTCCGCCATTCGGAACGGCTGCCCCATGTCGGTTTCATAGCTGCGTATGTCGACGCTGTAGACCCGGTCAAAGTGCGATGCTATGAGCTTGAGGATGGCATTGTCGTAGGAGTCGCCGATCATCAGCAGGTTTCCGCGCCCGGTCGTACCGGTGTCGAGGATGACCTCGCCGTTGTCCCAGCCGTAGATGCCGCCGTAGCTGACGCTCTCGAGCCGGCCGCTGAGCGCGTCGTCCTGCCGGCCGTAATCGTCCGCCGGTTCTCCTGCGATCGTTAAGGACATGTTCGGAAATGCAAAGCGGTAGGCATCGATCGGCTCGAAAAACTGTTCCTGCGCGCCGATGGCCAGCGCCTTGGAGCCGGAGAAGCGGTCGGACACGCGCACGGTTTCCAGCGGCTCGAGCAGATCCGTGCAGCCGAGCATGGCGGCGATCTCCCGATAGCCGCGGTAGGAACCGACGTTGCACCAGTGATGATCGGTCTGGTAGAAGTCGCGTTCATATGTCGTCAGATCGTTTATGGCGAATTTCTGCATCTGCGCCGCCGGCAGGTTCAACCGGCTGCTCAGGTATTCAAACGCACCGTTGTTTTCTCCGGCCGGAAAGTTGTTGTTCGTGTCGCCCTCGACCATGTAGATGTAAAACGATACGTCCGGATGCGCGGCGATCAGTGCATTGAGATTTTCGCTGTGCCGCGTGAGCCCCGGTGTCACCACGTCGGGACTGCGGTAGGTGTAGACCAGATATTTCCCGCCGTAGACGAGAAACTGGTCGTACTGGACCGGCACGTTCGGATACCGGCGCGACAGGCGCATCATGGAGTCGTACCGGATCTTGTTCTGCGCGTCATTGAAGGCCTTTTTCATCGTCTGCGCCAGCGGGATCTGATCGCTGAGCGCGGTCTCCATGGCATCCTGAAACGAACCGTCGAGCCAGCTTTCCGCCGTCAGCGGAGCGACGGTGTTGGCCGGGCGGTTTTCGTAGTAGTTGACGTCCTTTGGGCGCAGCAGTGTACGCCCGAGCCCAGTCAGCAGCACGGCGGCAGCACAGCAGAGCATGACCGCGTTGCACAGGTTCCGGGCGCGTTTGCTTTTGTCGGCGTGTTTCACGTGCGGTTTCTCCTGAGTTTGAAAATTTGCAAAAACTTCTTTTGATTATGACCTCTGCGCCCAGGATTGTCAAGCACCGCGGCGCTCAGATTCGGTTTTACAATCCGCGCCGGCTGCGTTACAATGATCCTGCTGAGAAAGGAGCGTTCCCATGAGTATGACACTGGAAACCATTCGGGCGGCGCATGCGCGCATCGCCCCTTATATTGTGCCCACGCCGCTGCTGCGTCTGCCGGCGCTCGATGACGCCCTCGGCTGCGAGGTGTACGTCAAGGCCGAGTGCATGCAGCGCACGGGCGCGTTCAAGCTGCGCGGCGCGATGAACAAGATCCTCGCCCTGACGGATGCCGAGCGTGCCCGCGGCTTTGTCGCGGCCTCGTCCGGCAACCATGGCCGCGCGGTGGCTTATGCCGCGCAGCGCTTCGGCACGCACGCCTGCATCGTCATGCCGGAGACGGCCCCGGCCGTCAAGCAGGCGGCCATCCGCGCGCTGGGCGCGGAGCTCGTGCTGTGCGATGCGTCCGAGCGGTTCGCGGTCGCGGCGCGGCTGTGTGCCGAGCGGGGCGCGACGATGGTGCCGCCGTTCAATGACGAGCTGGTCATGGCGGGGCAGGGCACCGTCGGGCTCGAGATCATGGCCCAGTGCCCGGAGATCGACGCGGTCGTCGTCCCGGTCAGCGGCGGCGGACTCATCGGCGGCGTGTCCACGGCCGTCAAGGCGCTCGCGCCGCGCGTGCGCGTGTTCGGCGCGGAGCCGGCCGCGCTCCCGCGCTATACGGCGAGTCTGCGCGCCGGGCATCCGGTGCAGGTGGAGCAGAAGCGCTCGATTGCGGACGCGCTCGTTGCGCAGACGCCGGGGGATGTGTGCTTCCCGTACGTGGCGGCGCACACCGACGGCTTTGCGGATGTGGCGGATGCCGACATTCTCCGCGGCATGAAGCTGCTGCTTCTGGAGGGCAAGCTGCTGTGCGAGCCGTCGTCCGCCATCGGCATCGGTGCCGCGCTGTGCGGCCAGCTCCCGGTGCGCAGGGGAGACAAGGTTTGCTTTGTCATCAGCGGCGGCAGCGTCGCGCTCGAGCAGCTGCACCAGCTCGAGGACGTTGCGCTCTGACAGAGAGAAAATATCCGCCCCGGCGCACCTTCCGTCAGAAAGGCACGCCGAGGCGGATGCTGTCTCGGGGTCGTTATTCGCTGTTTGCGATCGCCTGGTCGATGAGCTCGTTGAGCTTCTTTGCCTGATCGGGTGCGGTGATCGCGCCGACGATCGGCTGGCCGACGATGTTGCC
>CAKTNQ010000049.1:0-9273 GCA_934589185.1 uncultured Oscillospiraceae bacterium
ACAGAATAGAAACATCGTGATGGATGCATCCTCGGCAGGATTTCCGCGGTCAAGCCACCTGCTGTCTTTGGAGCGCTTTAATAGAATACCAGACTCTGCCGCGCGTGTCAAGCATTTTTCACGCGGCGGCGCGGTTTTTTAAAAGGAGATGGCCCCCGGAGGAGTACCGGAGGCCATCGCAAAAAAATCCCACAAAAAACTTTTACCCTAAACTGCTGTGATTACTCTAGCATGTTTGCTCGCATGTGTCAAGCCTTTTTGTGACAATTTCCGGCCTGCTGTGCAGGTACACAGCGCTGCGGCCGCGTCACCAGTCCATGGTCGCGATGCCCTCACCAAGCGACATACCGCACCGGCCATGGCCGGGATAGAGCACGAGCTCCGGCGGCAGTGCGCGCAGAAACGGCACGGTCCGCTCCATGAGCACGGCGGCGTCGCCCCCGCGCAGGCGCGTGACAACGGCGTTGCCCGGCACGAGCGAGTCGCCGCTGAAAAAGGCGGCCGGCCCGATGCGGTAACACGCGCTGCCGCGCGAGTGGCCGGGCGTGGCATAGCCCTCGAGATGCAGCGCGCCCCAGTCGAGCACGATGTGATCGCCGAAGGTCATGTCCGGGGCATACGTCTCGGTCTTGAGCTGCAGCGTGCGCAGGAAGTCGCGTGCCTCTGCCCCGCGCGACACGCTCAGCGCTGCGAGCAGCACGGGCGTCGTGTTGCCGGGGTTGCGCAGCCAGGGGGTGCAGTTTTCCTGCCAGAGGGTGCGCGCCGAAAGCGCGCGCTGCATCCGGCCGAGGCCGGAGATGTGGTCGACATGCTCGTGCGTGAGCACGAGCAGCACGTGGTACCCCTGCAGGCGCTGCATGGTCGTCTCGTCCGGCCAGGGGTCAAGGACGATCGCGTCGCGCCCCTGCGTGACGACGTACATATTCGAGCCGATGGGCGGAAAGGGAATGCGTTGGATCTGCATAGACCGTCAGTCCTCCCGGGGCAGGGCGAGCAGCCGGCGGCTGAGCGGCAGCTCGGACGGGCGGCTGTTTTCCAGTGTGACAATGCCGCGGCTGCCGCCGCGGATCCAGCCGCGGCGCACGAGCTGGCGCAGCGTTTCGCGGGCGGTGCCGTCGCTGCCGTCATAGAGCGCGACCTCGCCGCCGAGGGCGGCGCGGATGGCCCGGCGGGCAAACGGGAAGTGCGTGCAGCCAAGCACGGCCGCGTCCACGCGGCCGGCATAAGGGCCAAGCTGCCGCGCGAGGTAGGCCGTGAGCGCGGGCGAATCGAGCTCGCCCCGCTCGACAAACTCCACCAGCTCCGGGCACGGCAGCGGCGTGATCTCGGCGCAGCCGGCGCACTGCTGCATGAGTGCGGCGAACTTCTCCTCCCGCAGTGTCAGGGGCGTGGCCAGCACGAGCACACGCCGGTGGTGCGCCACGGCGGGCTTGAGCGCCGGCTCGATGCCGATGACGGGGATGTCCGGAAAGGCGGCGCGCAGCGGGCCGATGGCCGCGCTCGTAGCCGTGTTGCAGGCGATGACGGCGGCCTTGATGCCGCGGTCATACAGCCGGGCGATGACGTCCTGCGTCAGGCGGCGGACCTCCTCGGCCGGGCGCACGCCGTAGGGGGCATTGGCCGAGTCGCCGAAATAGAGAAAGTCCTCCCCCGGCAGGCGCTGCACGAGCGCGCGCAGGACACTGATGCCGCCGAGGCCGGAATCAAACACCGCGATCGGAAGCTCCGTCCGCTCCATGGCATGCCCCTCCTTTCCGGGATGCAGTACAGAATGCATCTATTGTACCACATTCGGCGCACTTTTCAAGTCAGGCGGTAACACGCCGGCGGCGCAGGAGCTTCCAAACGAGCGAGCACAGCGGGATCAGGTAGAGATAGCACGCGGCCAGCAGGCTCTGCTCCGGCGCACCGGGTTCGTGCCGGAGATGCGGGCCGAATCGAGCAACGTCGAGACGCTGCTCGAGCTGTGTGCCGGAGCGTGGGTGCGTGCTTCTGCCCCGAGAATCTGGCGCGGCTGCTGTTGGCCGCGCATCCGCACGGCCGGCTGGAGATGCTGCGCATGCCGGACACGATGGCCTACCCCATCAGCTTCGGCTACGCAAAGCGCGCCTACCCATGGAGCGTGCTGGCGGACTTCATCCGCATCGCCCGCGCGCAGTATCCGCAGCCGGCATGAAAACATCCCCCGGAGCAGACGCTCCGGGGGATGTGTTTTGGTATGGCTTACTTGTTCCAGGGGTTGGACGGGTCGGGATCCGTCGGGTCCCAGCCGCGGTTCGGGCTGGAGATGTCCAGCCACGGGGCCGACGGCTTCGGCACCGGGAGGGACGAGGCGTTGTAGATCGACACCGTGGTGCCGAGGGGGCAGTTGTCGTAGATCCACTTGGCATCCGCCACCGTCAGGCGCACGCAGCCGTGCGAGCAGACCGTGCCGAGCTGGTTATACAGCCGGTAGGACAGGTCGTTCTTATTCGGGCTGTTGTACGGTGAGGAGTGGAAGAGATAGTTGCCCGTGATCTGCGTGCAGTACTGGCCCCAGCAGCCCATGAGCGGGTGCCACGCCGCCTTGAACGGCGTGCGGAACGTGCCGATGGGCGTGGTCTGGCCGGGGCCGCAGACGAAGGCGTGGTAGAGGATGGAGTAATCGCCGCTCATGTCCAGACCGTACACGAGCACTGTGCACTGATTGCGCACGACCTCGAGCTTATACGGGTACTGCGCGCTGAGGAGCTGATCATACTCCGCGTCCGTGTAGTTGTTGACCGGGACGACGAACGTGGTGCGGATCGCGTCCGTGCCGCACAGGAAGAGGATCTCGACCGTGTGCTGGGTGGGCATGTCGCGCTTCCAGACGGACTCTTCCACGTGGAAGCCCGGCGTGATGGACTTGCCGTCGAGCGTGTAGTGGCGCGTGGGCTGCTGCACGCCGTCCACATACCAGATGAGGGTCGCCTCGCCCGGCGTGGTCTGATATTCCGACGGGAAGTAACGATAGGTCACGTACAGGTCGACGGCTCGGCACTCCGGCGAGAGCGCGGGCACGGGGTCGGTCACGACCTTGCCGACGCCGCGGAGCATGGGGTCATACTCCGAAGCGGTCTTGTCGGCCGCGAGCGTGACGGTGCAGCCGCGCGCGAGCAGGCGCACAAGGCCGGCATGGCCGGTGCCTGCGACCGTCGTGTCCTCGGCCGCGACGGCGAGCGTGTCGACCGTGCCGCCGACGGTAACGGTGCCGTTCGGGTCGGTGCGCACGACGAGCGTACCGGTGATGTCCATGCCGCCGAGGTCACGTCCGGCGGCGCCGCCGAGGTAGAGCGTGCCGGTGAAGGCGTCCGCCGTCAGGGGCACGGTGCCGGTGTAGACGACGCGGCCGGAGGCCGGGAGCGCAGCGGCGTCGGAGCAGAACTGCAGGCCGAGCTCATAGAGCATCTGCGCGATCTCGGCACGGGTGATGGTGGCCTTGGGGCTCAGGCGGCCCGCGTCGCCGCTGACGATGCCGGCCTTGACCAGACCGGCCACCGAGGCGACCGCCCATCCGCTGACGGCGGAAGCGTCCGAGAAGGCGGCAAGATCGGCAGCCGTACCGTCGGCCACGGCGAAGGCGCGGGCGATGACGGACATGGCCTCCTGGCGGGTGATATTGCGGTCCGGGCCCATGGTGCCGTCACCACAGCCGCTGAAGATATTCATCTGCGCGGCAACGCTCAGCTCCGGATAATACCAGGCGCCGGCGCTGACATCGGTAAAGTGTGTGATATCCTTACCGGCCGTGCAGCCGAACACGCGCACGAGCATGGCGGCCATCTGGGCGCGCGAGGCGTTGCTGCCCGGTAGCATATTGCCGTCGGCATCGCCGAAGAGGATGCCCTGATCGCGGGCAAAATCCATCGCCGCCTGATACCACGGACCGGACGGCGTGGGCGTCGGACTGGGTTCCGGGCTGGGTTCCGGGCTGGGCTCCGGCTCGCCGGTGGGAGCAATGGGATCGCCGGTGGGGGCAGCGGGCTCGCCGGTAGGGGCAGTGGACTCGCCCGTCACGGCCGGGGACTGCATGGGGTCGGGCTCTGCGGCGATGACCGGCACGGCGGCCAGCGTCAGCACGCACGCGAGCACGAGCAGCAGGGACAAAAAGCGTTTGCGCATGGTTCTTTCCTCCATATTTTCCTGTGGGATGTGCGATGGTTTTATTATACCGGACGGCGGTGATTTTTCAACATTTTTTGCAGCGATTTCAACTTTTTTAAGTTTCTGTGATGCGCAAAAAAGCAGCGCGCCGGGCGGCACGCTGCAAGTTGACATAATTTAGTTTACATAATTACAGACGCAGCAGCTCCGCCACGTCGTCCTCCCCATAGACGCGGATGCCTTGCGCGGACAGGAGCGCGGCGGCAACGCCGTCGCCGGGCGTGAGTGTGCCGGTGAAGGTGCCGTCATAGATCTCGCCCTTGCCGCACGAGGGGCTGCGCTGCTTGAGCAGCGCGGCCGTGCAGCCGAAGCGCTGCGCGAGAGCGAGCGTCTGCTGCGCGCCGCGGGTGTAGGCGTCCGTGACGTCGGTGCCGGTGCGCATGACGACGCAGCTGCCCCGCCGCTCGGAGGGTGCGCGCGGTGTCGGCAGGCCGCCGAGCTGCTCTGGGCAGGCGGGCACAAGCGTGTGCCGGGCCATGAGTGCGCGGAGGGTGTCCTCCGGAAGGCCCTTCGACGCGCCGTCATACCGGCAGGCAACGCCGAGCAGGCAGGCACTGACCAGAATGTTCATCGCGCCGCCCGCTTTCCGCGGCTCCACGTGAAGCCGAAGATCATGCCGAGCACGCCGCCGGCGATGTGCGTGAGCTGGGCGAGGCCGGCCGTGCCGGTGACGGCCTGAAAGATCTCGCTGCCGAGGTAGAGAATGAGCACGAGGATGAGCGTGAGCGGGATGGTACCGGTGCGCATGCCGGCGAACGACGCGAGCACGATGAGCATGAACACGACGCCGGACGCGCCCATGAGCGCGCTGTTCGGAAAGAAGAACCAGAGCACCAGCCCCGTGACGAGCGCCGTGAGCGCGATGGCGAGCAGGATACGCTTGCCGCCGAAGCGCTCCTCCGCCGTCGGCCCGACGACGAGCAGCATGACGATGTTGCTGCAGTAGGCGGCGAAATCCGGATGGCCGAGCACGTGCAGGAAAAAGCGCGGGTAGGTCAGCCAGTCCGTCAGCGACGAGCGGTAGACGCAAAAAAGGTTCTGCGTCGTCCAGCCGTCGGTGAGCCGGCCGAGGCCGAGCGCGAGCAGGCTCAGCAGCGCGAACGTGAGGATGACGGGCGAATTATACAGGATCGTGATGGAATGTTTCTTCATAAGTACCTCTCAAAACCAAACGCGCGCAGGTCCTCCGGGACCGGCGCGGTGATGTGCAGGGGCTGCCCGGTGACGGGCTGCGTGAGATCGGCCGCGGCCGCATGCAGCGCGGGGCGCGCGAGCAGAGACGCATCGCCGCCGTAGAGCGCATCGCCGAGCAGCGGATGGCCGAGCGCGGCGAAGTGGACGCGGATCTGGTGCGTGCGGCCGGTGCGCGGCAGGACGCGCAGGAGCGTGTACCCGTCCCGCTCGGCGAGCACGGTGTAGTCCGTGACGGACGGCTGACCGTCCGGCGCGGTGGTGCGGCGGGTGGTGCCGTCGTCCGCGCGGGCGATGGGCAGGTCGATGGTGCCGCGCGGCGGCAGACCGGTGCCGCAGGCGGCGGCGAGATACGTGCGCCGGAAGCCATCGGTGTGCAGTACGCGGCGCAGCCGGTCGTGCACATAGCCGCTGCGGGCAATGAGCATGACGCCGGACGTGCCGCGGTCGAGCCGGTTGACGGGGTGAAAGACGGCATCCGGCCCGAGGTAGGCAGCCAGCGCATTGGCGACCGTGGGGTCGCCGCGGTCGTACCCGCCGTGCACGGCCATGCCGGCGGGCTTATTGAGCGCGAGCAGGTCGGCGTCTTCATACAAAATGTCCAGCGGCACGGCCACGGGCGTGAAGCGGCCGCCGGCGCGCTTGTCGTCGATGCGCACGGTGAGGGTGTCCCCCGCCGCGACGCGGTCGACGGTGCGGGCGTGCGCGCCGTTGAGGCAGATGCCGTCCGGCACGGTTTTGACGCGGGCGATGGCCCCGTCGGCCATGCGCAGTTCACGCCGGAGCAGGCTCCTGACCGTGCGGCCCGCCTGCTCCGGCGTGACGGTGAGCGTCAGCCGGCGCATTCCTGCGCGGCCAGCGCGGCCTCGTATGCGGCGCGGGTGCGGCTGTCAAAGCAGACCATACGCACGCGCGTGATCTCGGGATGGCCGGCGAGGTAGGCCGTGATCTCGCGCACGGCGATCTCCGCCGCCTGATTCAAGGGGAAGTGGTAGATGCCCGTACTGATGGACGGGAAATCGACCGTGTGGCAGCCGTTCTCGCTCGCAAGGCGCAGGCTGTTGCGGTAGCAGTTGGCCAGCAGCTCAGGCTCGCCGTGCTGCCCGTCGCGCCAGCGGGGGCCTGGCGTGTGGATGACGTGGCGCGCCGGCAGGCGGTAGCCGCGGGTGATCTTCGCCTCGCCGGTGCGGCAGCCGTTGAGGCCGCGGCACTCATTGAGCAGGCCGGTGCCGGCGGCCATGTGGATGGCCCCGTCTACCCCGCCGCCGCCGAGCAGCGAGCAGTTGGCGGCGTTGACGATGGCGTCGACATCGGACTTCGTGATGTCGCCCTGAATGACTTCGAAACGGTTCATGCGGTTACCTCCTTACCGTCGATGGTGACGGTGATGTGATCGTCCTGCGCGTCGATGCCGATGTCTCCGGCGGCCTTGCGCTGAGCGACGATGGCCGTGGCGATGGCATCCTCCACGTCGCGCTGGATGGTGCGGCGCAGGTTGCGCGCGCCGTAGGTCTCGCTGAAGCCCTTGCGGACGAGGTAGTCGATGACGGCAGGCGTCCAGTGCAGGGTCATGCCGCGCTCGGCCATGGCGGTGCGCACTTCGTCGAGCATGAGGGCAGCGATGGCGCGGAAGTTTTCCTCCGTGAGGTGGTTAAAGTAGACGATCTCGTCGATGCGGTTGAGAAACTCCGGACGCAGGAACTCATTGAGGGCGCGCTGTGCGCGCTCGCGGCTCTGATCGTCCACGCTCAGGCCGAAGCCGAGCGTGCCGGTGCGCGTGTTGCTGCCGGCGTTCGTGGTCATGATGATGACCGTGTTTTCAAAGTTCACGGTGCGGCCCTGCGCGTCCGTGATGCGGCCGTCGTCGAGGATCTGCAGCAGCAGGTTCATGACGTCCGGGTGCGCCTTTTCGATCTCGTCGAAGAGGACGACGGAGTACGGGCGGCGGCGGATCTTCTCCGTGAGCTGGCCGGCCTCGTCATAGCCGACGTAGCCCGGGGGCGAGCCGATCATGCGCGAGACAGAGAACTTCTCCATAAACTCCGACATATCGAGCCGGATGAGCGACTCGGGCGCGTGGAAGAGCTCGTCGGCGAGGCGCTTAACGAGCTCCGTCTTGCCGACGCCGGTGCCGCCGACGAACAGGAAGCTCACGGGCTTGCGCTTGGCCTGCAGACCGACGCGGTTGCGCCGGATGGCGGCGCAGACGGTGTTGATGGCCGCATCCTGGCCGACGATGTGCGCGCGCAGCCGGTCGCCGAGGCCGGCGAGCTGCTCGAACTCATCGGCGCGGATGCTCGCGGCCGGGATCTTCGTCCAGAGCTCGATGATGCGCGCGAGGTTATCCGCCGTGAGCTCCGGGCGGCCCTTGGCGCGCAGGGTGTCGAGCTCGGTCTGCAGCTGCATCTCGCGGCTGCGCAGCTCGGCGATGCGCTCGTAGCGGCGGTCGAGCTCCTGCTCGTCATGCTCGTCGCCGGTCTGCGGCGGCGCGGAGGCCAGCAGCTCGCGCTCGCGCGCGTAGTCGCCGATCTCCTTTTCGACCTCGTCCGCGCGGATGAGATCGGGATTTTTCAGGTTCACGTCCGAGCAGGCCTCGTCGATGAGGTCGATGGCCTTGTCGGGCAGGAAGCGGTCGGTGATATAGCGCTCGCTGAGCACGACGGCGAGGCGGCACATGGCGTCCGGGATGACGACACCGTGGAAGTCCTCGTAATAGCGGCGCACGCCCTTGAGGATCTCGACGCTGTCGTCGATGCTCGGCTCGGCCACCGTGACGGGCTGGAAGCGGCGCTCGAGGGCCGCGTCTTTTTCAATGTGCTTGCGGTACTCGGCGAACGTGGTCGCGCCAATGACCTGGATCTCACCGCGCGAGAGCGCGGGCTTGAGGATGTTGGCGGCGTTCATGCTGCCCTCGGCGTCGCCGGCGCCGACGATGTTGTGCACCTCGTCGATGACGAGGATGATGTTGCCGACGCGGCGGATTTCCTCGATGAGGCCCTTCATGCGGCTCTCGAACTGGCCGCGAAACTGCGTGCCCGCCACAAGCGCCGTGAGGTCGAGCAGATACACCTGCTTGTCGCGCAGCTTATAGGGCACGTTCCCCTCGGCGATGCGCTGGGCAAGGCCCTCGGCGATGGCCGTCTTGCCGACGCCGGGCTCGCCGATGAGGCAGGGGTTGTTCTTCTGGCGGCGGTTGAGGATCTGGATGACGCGCTCGAGCTCCTCGGCGCGGCCGACCATGGCGTCGAGCTTGCCGTCGCGCGCGCGCTGCGTGAGGTCGATGCAGTAGTTATTCAGGAACTTGAGCTTGCGCGGGGCAGCGCCGCGCTTGTCGGAAGCGCTGCCGTCGGCGCGCGGCGGCTCGGACGCGGCGGCAGAATCAGAATCAGCCGCCGGGGGCGGATTCTGGTTAAAGAGGCGGTTGAGGAATGGGAAAGTCGCGGTCTTGCCGTCGTCCTCGTCCGTGTCGGCGTCGGGGGCGTCGGGGTCCGTGTCGGCCGCGTCGTCGCCGCCGAGCATGCCCATGCTGCCGAGCATTTCCGCCACATCGCCGGTGAGATTGTCGAGATCGGCGTCCGAGATGCCGAGCTTTTCCATCATCTCATCGACGGGCTTGATGTGCAGCTCGCGCGCGCAGCGCAGGCACAGTCCCTCATTGTGGGACTCGCCGTTTTCGATTCGTGTGATAAAAATCACCGCTACGTTTTTCTTGCAGCGGGAGCAGAGTGTAGGCTGCATAGATTGGTTCTCCTGTTCGATAGATTCCGTGCACGCCGGTCACACGCCCACGCCGAACGTGAGCACGTCGATGGCCAGCAGTGCTTTTGCCAGGGCGGTGTGCGCGAGGGTGTCGCGGCCGATGACGGGCCCGGCAAACTGCAATGCCCAGCACAGCAG
>CAKTNQ010000050.1:0-8902 GCA_934589185.1 uncultured Oscillospiraceae bacterium
ATCGCCAACAGCGGCTACAACGGCGTGAGCGCCGTCATGCGCCTGAAGGTGAAGGAGACGTTCGCCGACCCCTACGGCCACGACATCGTCATGCATGTCTGGAAAGAGGGCTGCGCCGTCGCGCAGGCGCTCGGCATCGGCGATCTCTGGCCGCTCATGGAAAAGGAGGAGCCGAACATCGTCGCCAACCTCGGCAACTACTATCCGTCCATGGCGCAGGACGCCGTGCTGCATCAGCGCCAGACGGAGATCTCCGTGCTCAACGGCGCCATCGCGCGCTACGGCGAACGGCTGGGCGTGCCCACCCCGTTCAACACCGTCATCACGAAGGTCATCTCCTGCATCCAGAATAACTACGACAAGCAGTATCTGGGCTGATAACGCATCCCGTACCAGCGCCCCGGCAGCCGCCGGGGCGCTTTTTTCTCTGCGCACAAAAACACCCCCTGTGCAAGGCACAGGGGGTGTTCGCTGTGGTGGGGTTTGCCGTCAGCGCCGCGCGCTTACCGGTCAGGGTACTTCTGGGCCAGCTCGGCCTCGAGCGCATCCCAGTCTCTGGGCTGCGTGATCTCCGTCCACGTCTCGGGCGAAGTGTTGTCCACGCGCTCGTAATCGTGGCTGTTGGTGGCTTCCTGCACGGCCTCATAGTACCAGGCGTTCGGGTTGCTGTTGTCCGGCCAGGTAATCATATTGCTGAGGAAGTGATCCTTGTCCGGCGTGCGGAAGAGAACGTTATTGATGATCTCCATGACCTCGGCGCGGGTGATCTCCGTATTCGGGCGGAACGTGCCGTCCGGATAGCCGCTGACCAGACCGAGCGCCGCCGCGCGGTTGATATACTCGCGCGCCCAGTTGCTGGAGATGTCCGAGAACGCATCGTCGGAGACCTCCGGCGCGTGGAAGAACAGCGCCGCGATCGTCGCAAACTCTGCGCGGGTGATGTGCTTCGCCGGGCCGAACGTGCCGTCCGGGAAGCCGCTGAGGATGCCGGCATTCGTCAGCGTGGCGACCTGATTGCTGTACCAGCTGTGGGCCTCCACGTCCGGGTACGGATACGTGGTGCACCAGACCTGCTCGCGCGCATCGTCCTGCAGCAGGCGATAGAAGATCGTGGCGACCTCCATGCGCGTGATCGGATCGAGCGGACCGACGTTGCCGTTCGGATAGCCGACGATGTAGGCATCGTGCTTCTCGCGCTCCAGCGGCGGGGGCGGCACTTCGTTGTCCTCGACGGAGAACACGAACGTGATGTGCGCAGCCGCTTCCTGGAACGCGTTGCCCATCGCGGGGTCGACCTCGATGGTCACGTCCAGATCGACCGGGTCAGTCTTGGGGCTGACCTCGGCAATGAAGACGTTGCTCTTGAGGCCCTCGCTCGCATCGAGCTGACTGAAGAGCTTCGCGGTCTTGTTGGACGCGAGCACAACGCCGTTTTTCGACACGGTCATGCTGATGTGATCGAGCACATCGTTGTACGTGATGGCGGAGCCTTCCTTGGCGGAGGCGTCGCCGTTGATCTCCGCGCGCAGATAGATCTTTGCACCCTGCACACCGTTTTTGCTGTCGGCCTGCACGCGGATGGTCTGCGTGAGGCTGTCGCCGGGCATGCAGTTGGAGAAATTCGGGAACAGGTTCGTGTCCGAGCCCGTGTGCGTGAAGGTGAAGCGGGCGCCGGCGCCGTCCGTGCCGTCATAATACGTGACGGTGGGGATGTTCGCCTCGCCAGCCGCCCAGATGCCCAGCCCGGCGGCCAGCGCGGCCACCAGCACGAGGGCGACGATCATGGTAAACTTCTTGTGTTTCATACCGCTGCCCTCCTTATGGCGTTGCCGGAGTCAGGCTGCCGTCCGCGACCTTGACCGCGGGCCACGCGCCCTCCACGGCCGTGCTCGGCGCAGCCTGAATGCTCTCGGCCAGAACCGTCACCTCCAGGTGGCAGCCGTCGGGAGCGTTCTCCTGCTTGATGGGCGCACCCAGCAGCTCGGACGTCACATTGTCCGGCTCCGCATCTTTCGGTGCGACCGGCTTGGTGTAGTAATAGATGCCGTCGGAGCCGGTGATCCAGCTGCCGTCACGAACGATGCTGACCTCCGGCAGCGCGCCGGTCACAACGCGGCCGCTTTCATCCACCCAGTTCATGACCAGCTTGACGCGGACATAGGCCGCAGCCGTGCCGGTATTCCGGACCCGGATGCTGGACTTTTCGCCGTTTTCCACGTTCTCATCAATCTTGATATCGGACTTGGCGGCGGTGAACGTGTTCGTCACCGGAGGCGTGTGCGCTTTGAGATAAGCGAGCGTGCCGCCGGCCGCCAGCGCAAAGATCAGGCACAGGGAGAGGATGAGCGCGGCTTTTCTCCCGCCTGAACCGTTAAAGATACGTTTCATGTGTCATCCCTCCTGTTCAGTTCTTCGGGTCTCTTGTGATCGTGCTTCCGTCCACGGACCACTTGTTGAGGGCCTCGGCAAGCGTTGTGAGCCAGTTGGTGCCCTTGTTTTTGTTTTCAAAGGTCACAGCCGCGGTGCCGTTTTGGATGCTGTCGGACTTGAGCTCCTGCGTGGCACCGCCTGCCGGCTCGTACTTCCACGACCAGCTCGTGTCCTCCGTGACGGTGTAGTCGCCCACCGGGAGGCCGGTGACCGTCTTGCTGCCGGTGCCCGTAATGACGATCTGCATATCCAAATCGTTGTCTTTGCCCTGGATGCGGAACACGAAGGTCTGGTTCGGGGCAATGTCCTCGCCGGACTTCGTGACCGTCAGGTCGAACGTGTTGATGTGCACATAAAACTGATAGCCGCAGTCATCCGTATACTTGCAGCCGGGGAACGTGCACGGGTCGTGGCGGAACGTAACCACGTCCGCCGGAACATCCCGCTCGCCGATCCTGACCGTCACCTTGACGCCGGTATCCTGCGTGAACGCAGACGCCTCGGGGCTGTATGCAAAGGTCAGCTCGGGTGCCTCGCCGATCATGTTTTCCGGATCCGCCGCCGCAGCGTCATGTTTCCAGACGATCTTTGCGGCGTCGAGATTCCGGCTGTAATCCGCGCGCTCGCCGAGATTCATGCTCGAATCCTGCACAGTGACCACCGGCTTGTACACACGGACCGTGGCCGTTGCCGCGGCCGCCGCTTCTACAGCTGCCGCGCCGGCGGAATCGGCCGCAGCGGCCGTCTTGGGCCGGATCGTCGCCGTCGCCGTATATACGCCGTCGCGCGTCATGTCAACGGTGCGGTCCGCCGTGTAAGTAACATCGACAAACGAGAAATCATTTCCTCTGGTGTCATACGGGATACACAGCTGATCGGGCGTCGGCTGCGTGCCCAGATAATAGACATTGCAGTCCGCGCCGGTCAGCGCCGGCGCCAGGATCGGAACATTGGCCTTCGGAACATCGAACAAGCCGGCAGAAACACCCTTGTCCGTATAGACGCCGGAGGTATCGCCGTTGGTCGGCACATTGTTGCCGCCAACGAAGCCGGCACTGCGCTTGACCACAAATTCCACGATGAGCTTCTTCCCGTAGGTGCTGCCCGGGTCGCGCGGCTTTTCCGTCACGTAGTTCTCGTTGAAGTCAAAGCCGGTGACGCTCACGGTCCTGCTCTCGGGATCGATGGACGGCTTAACATAGCCCGCCTCGACACGCGCGCCGAACGCCGGGCCTGCGCCCGTGCAGTCTGCCGTATACACATGAATGTCGCTCGTGTTTTCGGGAAGTGTGAAATACGGCGTCACAACGTCCCTGATAACCGTCTTGCTGTCAAGGTCGATGTTGGTGCTGCCGACATTCTGGCTGATGGTCGTAAAGATCTTGTCCAGCGACGCGGAGTCGTTCGCCGTCAGATAATAGCTGGCGGATGCGCGCTGGAAGTTCTGCGTGATCTTGTAGCCTTCGACAGCCTCTCTCCACCAATAATTATCCCAATCGCCGCGGTTGACGTTTTCGTCATATCCCTGCACTTGCGTCTTATCAAACGCGCCGCGCTGCAGGCCGATGTTGGCGCTGTCGAAGTTGGAAGAGAGGTAGTTGAGGAAACGGTTGCCTGCCGGGATATCCGCGCTCACAAAATCGTTGCCTTTGCTGTTTTTACCCATGTCGGTCGCGCCCCAGAGCTGGCCGACCTCGCCGGTGCAGGGGAAAACGCCGAAATGCTTTGTGGTCACTTCGTCGCCATAGAGCTGGCCCGGGTTTGCTCCGTTGAAAATGCCGACCGAATACACCGTCACGCCGGAATCTTTCATTGCCTTGGCGCTGTTGATGGCCGTGTTGGCAACCGTAGTGCTGAAGTCGCTCTGCGTCGTCGGAACGCCGTCCGTAAAGACGACGACGATCTTCTGACGGTCTTTGTTGCTGCCCTCGTAATCGGTGCCGGCGCTGCTCATCAGTGCCTGCGCCTGCTGCATGCCGGCGCCCACATTGGTCGCGCCCTCCGGCTGCTCCGGAAGTTTGTTGATTTCCGCCTTGAGCTTGGTCTCACCGGACTCTTCTGCATACGTTTTCGTCGGGGTCACAAATGTCCAGCCGGTCAGCGTGGCGGCGCCGGAGCCGAATGTCACGATGGAGATCCGGTGATCGGACTTGGCGGCGTCATACTTGCCGGCAACCGCCTGAATGAAGTTGCTGACAGCCTGCTTCATGGCATACTGGCGGCGGGCCGAATCCGTGCTGGTCTGATTCCCGTCAAAATTAAACGCCATCGAGCCGGACTGGTCGAGCACGAGCACGATGTCGCAGGGCGTGGTCGTGGTCGACGTAGTGACCGTGCCGGTCGTATACGCCTCCATGGTGATGGTATAGGTACCGTCCGTGTTGGCCGTGACCTTCTTGCTCAGCTTCAGCGCGTTTTCCTCCCCACCATTGGCCGCAGCCGCGCGCGCGGCGCGCAGGACCTGCGGCTGCACGGAAACGGCGGGCAGGAACGGGCCGGCCGCCGTATACGCGACCGTCTGGGGCGCTTCGGCTTCCGCCGCGTCCGCAGCGGTGTCCTGCACCACGCCCGCGCCGAGAAACAGACACATGCTCAGCAGCATGGCCGCGCAGAGGACGAGCGAGAGAATGCGTTTTTTCATGTTTTCGTCCTCCTTTCTCAGGCTGTCGGGATCGGATCGATCTGCGTGCTTGAGGTGCTCGCCTCGACCGTTCCGACGTGCTTCCACACATCGCGGACATCCTTGGCGGCGTACTTTTCGAGGTTCGCCGTCTGGACGGCCTCGGCCGTGACGTAGATGTGCACCGTGGTGTTCTGATATTCATTGCCCATGTCCGTGCTGAACGTCACATGGTTGAACAGCTTCGACGTGGCGGCCTGCGGCGCGAGCGCGCCGGTATAGTAATAGTAGCCGTCCGTGCCGGGGACCCAGTCGGAGTCGTTCAGGTCCAGCGTGAGCAGCCGTTTGCTCGCGTCGAGCGGGATAATCTCGCCATTGGCGGCGACCACCTCGGGCGTGATCTTCACGCGGGTGTAAAACGCGCCGGAGCCGGCGTTCTCCACATAGACGACCTTGTCCACGACGCTGCCGGGCATGGCGCTCACCGTTGTGAACGGCTGGCCGGCGCCGTCTTCGTCGTGCAGCACGAGCTTGACCGAGCCCATCGTGATGACGTTGTCCGCCCGGCCGACGGCCGAGAAATACGCCCACGTGCCAACCGCAAGCAGCGCCACTGCCAGGACGAGCACCACCGCGATGGTCCATTTCTTCTTCATGCACAAACCACCTTTCTCCCAGAGGGGATGTTTCTGAGTACCGAGTTTCTCACACTCTGCGCCCGAGGGCGCACACAGGAAATTTTGTGGGATCTTCTTTTCAATCTGCGCGCGGACAGCGGCAGCGCGCCGCCGCCCGCGCCCGGACTGAACCGGGACCAACAGCCCCGACCGGGGCGGCGCGCTGCGCCGCCCCATCGGGGTCAAAAGGTTGGGCGATTATTTGTCGAACGCGGCGAAAGCAGCTTCCCAAGTATCGAGGCCGTCGGCCTGAATGGCCTCTGCAACCACGTCGATGTGGAAGTTAAAGCTGTCCACAACGGTCTCGCCGGGGATGGCGACCTGCGTAAAGACAGGCGTTGCAGCCTGCGGGGCAAGCTTGTCCGCATACTTCATGACGAAGGTAAACGTGTTGTCGTCGCCCATGATAACGCTGCCGGTGTAGCTCCAGCCGTCGCCGAGCTTGAAGATTTTCGCCAGCTTCTCGCCGGTCGCGTCATTCGCGGCTTCGATCAGGCCAAGCTGATTGAGCTGATCCCAGCTCGCCTTGACAACGATCTTTGCGCGGATCCATGCGTCGTTCGCCCCGACGTTGGTCACGGTCGGGTCCTTGGCCACGGTCAGGCCGGGGTAAACGGTGTACGCGTTTTCCGTCACGCGGCCGCTGCCGGTCGGCGCGTTCGGGTCGGCGTTCGTCTCATCGAGCGTGATCGCGACGTTGCCCATGGTGAAGGTATTGTCCGCGGTTTTCGTATCCGTGAAGTACGCGAGGGTGCCGCCGACGACAAGCGCCGCGACGAGCATGACCGCGATGGCGGCCACAAGAATGGTTTTCTTCTTCATATGTAGCGTTCTCCTTTTCTATGTTTGCGCGCAGCACCCTGCACGTGTTTTATAAGGGAGTGCTTATTTCGCAGCGGCATAAGCCTCAGCCGGCGTCAGGCCGGCGGACTGGCAGACATAAGCCTGGAATGTCAGCGCGGAATTCTCCTTGGTCAGGCCGGAAAGGTCCGCATTGGCGACCGTAATGGCATTGCCCTGCGCGTCGGCCTTCAGGATACCGGTGGCTGCGAAGTTGCCATGGTTCGCGCTCGCCGTTTTGCCGTCCGCCGCATAGACATAAACTTCTTCACCGGCCACATCCAGCTTCAGCCACTTGTCCGTATCCACGGTGTAGCTCAGCAGCTTCGTGCCGTCCTCGCCGGCCTGATAGGCGGCGCCCGCCGTGACCTTCACGAACAGGTAGTAATCGCTGCCGCCCGCGACGTTGTCCTGATTCTTGATCTCGACCGTCGGGTCCTTCGGCAGGTTCACGCCCGGAACCACCGTGTAGTCGTTCGCTTTCACGCGCTGGGCCGTGTCAAGCGTATAAGTACCGTCGCTGCTCCGGACCGCCTTGCTCTCGTCCAGAACGAAGTTCGGGTTCCTCTCGTCGCCCGGGTCGATCACCTTACCGACGACAAAGGTATTCGTGACCGTGCCGGTCTTCGCCGTCAGATACGCATACGTCGCGCCGACAGCCAGCGCCACGATGAGCACGAGCGCGATCGCGGCCGTCAAAGTTTTCTTCTTCATGTAACGTTTTCCTCCCTTGATTTTTCCGAAGTGTCCTGTTTCCCTCCGTGCCTGTCCGGATGCCGTTCGTATTCATAAAATAAATGCTCCGGAGGGCGAAAATATTGCGCTGCGGTTTCAATTTCCCAGATGTTTTCCAGATTTCTCTGCATCCGCCCTGTGCTGCGGGTCCGCCTGTGCGCGGCGGGCAGCGTCGCGTGCATCCGCCTCCGACGCCTTGCGGAGCATGTCCGGCAGGAACGTCAGGAGGATGAGTACGAGTGCGAGCGCAATGGCCAGATACATCCCGGGCGGGTTCGAGATCCAGTGCGAGACATAGCCCAGATACGGGATCGTGAACACCGGGCGGCCGATGAGGTTCTTGAAATAGACGGGTGCGCCGTCGGGCGCGGCGTTTGCGTCTCCCTTCGTGTAAAAGTGCTGATTTTCCGCATCAATGGAGACGACGCGGTGCGTGACGACATCGAGCTCCTCATTGACCACGAATGTGATCGGATCGCCGACCTGCACGTCCTCGGGCGCGCAGGGCTTGACATAGATGAGCGAGCCGGTGTGGTACGTCGGTTCCATGCTGCCGCTCAGGACGCACATCGGCCGGAACCCGACGAGCCGGCCCCCCACCAGAAGCAGCGCCAGAATGACAACGAGGACCACCAGCACGGTGGTGACAGCGTTCCACACCTTCTGAACTTGTTTGGGCATTTCCGTTCTTCCTTTCCGCTTTGCGGCATCCCCCCTGTTTGAGCCGGGCCGGTGCTCGAGCACCCCGGCCGCAGCCTGTCCGATTTGGAAACACGCATGATTGTAGCACGCGCGCGGCGCGAATACCGTCGGAATCGTTTCCGCGCGTCCTGTTTTCTGATTAGAGGATACCATATTTTGTCGCGCGCCGAAAGGCGCAACTTTCACAATTTTCCAGCTCTGAATTTGTAAAAAACATGCACCCGCGCATGTTGCCGTCCGGGCCCCTGCGCACACATTGTACTTGGCAACCGGGAGCGCGTCAAGCCGCGACACATTCTTACCTTTTCTTAAACATGACACATGCCGTCTTGTTTTTACGAGGGAAACATGGTAGGATAGGGCTGATTATGGACATTAATCGGAAAGGAGCTGGCACGCATGGAAACCAACGTGCTCGACTGGCTGGAAACCACCGCCGCAGCCTGTCCGGACAAGCCTGCTTTTCTCGATGAGGACAGTGCGGTGACATTTGCCGACGTGCGGCGCGAGGCGCGCATCATCGGCACGGCAGCGGCAAAGTTCCGCGCCGGACGCAAAAAACCCATCGCCGTCATGAGCGGGCGCAACGCGCACACACCGGCGGTGTTTCTCGGCGCGGTGTACGCCGGGTGCTGCTACGCCCCGATGGACGGGACGATGCCCGTGCACCGGCTCAACTCTATTTTAAATACGCTCGACACCGACCTGATGATCGTGCAGCGCGCGTTTTACGACAAAGCGAAGACGCTGGACTTTGCCGGCACGATCCTCATCGCGGAGGACCTGCTCGCAGGCAGCGAGGACGCGGCACTGCTCGCCGGCTGCCGCGCGCGGGCCAGAGAGCTCGACCCGCTGTACATCATCTTCACCTCCGGCTCGACCGGCACGCCCAAGGGCG
>CAKTNQ010000051.1:0-8266 GCA_934589185.1 uncultured Oscillospiraceae bacterium
TGAAGCTGGGCGTTGACTCCCGTCACGCCGACCAGCAGGTCCGCGGCGCCATCGTCCTGCCCCACGGCACCGGCAAAGTCACCCGCGTGCTCGTCTTCTGCAAGGAAGAGCAGGTCCAGGAAGCGCTCGATGCCGGCGCCGATTACGCCGGCGGCCAGGATCTCGTTGCGAAGATCCAGGGTGAGAACTGGTTCGAGTTCGACACCGTCATCGCCTCTCCCAACATGATGGGCGTCGTCGGCCGTCTCGGCAAAGTGCTCGGCCCCAAGGGCCTGATGCCGTCCCCGAAGGCCGGCACCGTCACGCCGAACATTGCCAACGCCATCAAGGAAGCCAAAGCCGGTAAGATCGAGTACCGTCTCGACAAGACCAACATCATCCACTGCCCGATCGGCAAGGTCAGCTTTGGCGCTGAGAAGCTCACCGAGAACTACAACGCGCTCATCGGCGCGATCATCAAGGCCAAGCCGGCCGCCGCGAAGGGCCAGTACATCAAGTCCTGCGTCACGGCGTCCACCATGGGCCCCGGCATCAAGATCGTCACGAAGATCTGATCGCCTGACAGCAAAACACCCCGCCTTCGGCGGGGTGTTTTGCGTTTTCATAGTTAGTGCCATTGGTTCTGTTTTTCAACGCATTCAAATATTTCCTGCCTTGCGGCAGACGTTTGCTTTTGCCTTGCACAGTAGCCTGTGCGGCTTGCATCAACTGGTTCTCGTCCCGGATACGCCAGTAGTGCACCTTTGCCTCAGCGTAGCCTGTGCGGCTTGCATCGACGCATCCAACGAGGATGACCTGAGACGGTTCACTTTGCCTCAGCGTAGCCTGTGCGGCTTGCATCCAGCGGGAAGACCGAGAGCGCCATTACTCAGATCTTTGCCTCAGCGTAGCCTGTGCGGCTTGCATCGGCAAATATAGCCAAAACGCGGATCGCACTTTTGTGGATTACGCTGTGAGTTGGTAGATAGCTTTTCGGGTGTCGGAGAATAAGACACCCGCGCTGACTATTTTCCCAAACTCTTCTGCTGCCAAAGCAATCCATATCGCCATTATCGGCAGCCCCGGACGGACAATCGACCGGTTTTGTGGTGCGAACTGCACCGTTTTTTCTGATCAAAACACCTTCGCACTAACGAAGGCTTCTTTTAATTCCCATACTGGAGGGGGCCTTTGGCATTGCGTACAGCCGCAACACCGCATCGTGATGGTATTGGACAAACTGTGGGTAGTCTTGATGAAGGGAATTGGCGTCAAAAGTGTTTGTTTGCGGGTCGTAATGCTGTAATAAAAATGCGGAGTAGAGATCTCGCTGGATGCGTTCCCCGTCAGGCATGTTGTTCCAGCGCTGTGACAGTGGCTTGGGTGTATATGTGCCGGATTGATGATTGTATTGGCTTGCCTTGACGGAGGTAGGAACTTCAATTACACCGGGAATGCCGAGGGCTGCGCTTTTTCGCTGCAGTATTTCGATTAGCGTGGCTGGAGCTTTGTTAGCGACGGATTTCCCGAACCTCTTTTTCCTTTTGATTTTTCCGGTTTTTTCGGATATTTCGGTTTCTTTCGCACGATGCGTGAGGGAAGTCCACGCCATTTTTTCCACATAGAAGCAGTCACCCAGTGAGAGTAGATGATTAGCCAGTTCCGTGTGCTGCCGCTTTCGAATTTCAGCTTGCTGATGCTGGAGATATTTTAATTCCTGCTGTGTTCTTAGATAGCGCTTCGATTTATTGTGTGTCAATGCTATTCCGCGTCGAATTGTTCCATCATCCGCGTAATTACCTGGGTTGGTGGCTCGTCTACTGCGATCTAATTTTCGCTGTAGGCGGCGCTTTTCCTGCTCAACATTCTGCACCTGATTGGCGAGTTCCACCAAGTCCGCCCCGGTGGCTGCAGAATAAGCAAGCGTTTGTGGACCGATGTCCAGACCAACAGCGCCCTTTCCAATGGGATGCCGTACTTCTCCGGTTTTGGGGTTATACTTGATCACCGGCTTTCCTTCAAGTGAGAGCTGTGCGTACCAGCGGTCTTTGCGTTTTCCGGGTTTTCTGAGTAAACGAACATATTTGACCCGATAACTCAGCATCTGCGTTTCGTAGATATTGTCCGGTGAAAGCTTTAGCGGCAATTTGAGCCCTTTCCATTCAATATATGTTTCTCGGAAAATAATCTCAACGCCGCCGCTTTTTCCGGTTACAGAATATCCGCGCAGGGAATGTATGTCCCCTTTTTTCTTGAAGTGGACTTTTTTCCCTTCTTTTTTGAAAAGCATTTTTTCAAATGCAGTCCAAACTTGAGGTGCGATTCCGTGGACGGCGACGCTGGAACCAATGTTGTTGTTAAAGTGCTTGTAATAATTCTTGATATCAGACTTGAAGCCATATTCCGAAAATCCGCCGTCTCGTAAGAGCTTATCTCGTTCTTTGTAGAGTGCTTTCAGCGCTTGCTTGTCTGCTTGTGTTTTCCAGTCAAGTGCTTGGATCTTTTCCTGATTTGCTTTATATGGTTCGGACTGTTCCATTGCTCGCAGTTTTTTGAGTTCGGCGCGAACCATGGTGTTATAAATCTGCCGGGCAATCTCAAACCGTTTCACGAGGCGGTCTTCCTGCCATTTTTCCAGTCTTAAAGGCAGTGTCAGGCAACATGTGTCTGTGCTGCATTTTGCCATGAAACTCCCCTCCTCTAAGACGGTATATTAAGTCAGCCTATGCAATGCGCGCTGCAACTCATCGGCGCTAATAACAGTATACCTTTGCAGTGGCAAAATTTCCAGCACGAATTTCCGGATATTAAGAATGACGGGGAATTCTGGAGAATAGACCCTGACCAAGCGCACACTGCGGTCGATCTGTGCAAGGCGGCGGGGTTTACAAGCGGCGGCAAATGGCGTATCCTGTTGCTGAGCCGCGCAGCCCGATGCCGGGCA
Source organism: uncultured Oscillospiraceae bacterium (assembly GCA_934589185.1). Taxonomy (GTDB): domain Bacteria; phylum Bacillota; class Clostridia; order Oscillospirales; family Oscillospiraceae; genus CAG-103. Next base: position 2,924 of record CAKTNQ010000051.1, read on the forward strand.
TCGGCCGGGGCGCGGCGCAAAGGAGGCTTTCCCATGCATAACGAACGTTATTCCATCCTCTACAGCAGCGCCACCGGCAACACCCGCCTGCTTGCGGACACGATCCGCGCGGCGCTCCCGCCGGAGCTGTGCGACGCATTCGGCGCGGTGGGGGAGACGGCTGCGGAGTCGGAGCTGCTCTACGTCGGCTTCTGGACGGACAAGGGCAACGCGGACGCGGACACGCTGGCGCTGCTGCGGACACTGAAAAATAAGCGGCTTTTCCTCTTCGGGACGGCGGGGTTCGGTGTCGACACCGCGTACTTTGACGCGATCCTCGCGCGTGTTCAGGCGGTGCCGGACGGCAGCAACACCGTCATCGGCACGTATATGTGTCAGGGCAAGATGCCGCCGTCGGTGCGTGCGCGCTATGAGGCGATGCGCGCCCTGCCGGCGCCGCCGGCAAATCTGGACGCGATGATCGAGAACTTCGACCGCGCACGCACGCACCCCGATGCGGACGATCTTGACCGCCTGCGGGCGGAGGTGCTGCACGCGTGAGCCGCGCGGGAAACGGAGGGAACGGTATGTGGTTCGTATTTGCCCTGCTCTCGGCCGTGTTTGCGGCGCTGACGTCCATTCTTGCTAAGGTGGGCATCGAGGGCGTGAACTCCAACCTTGCGACCGCCATCCGCACGGTGGTCGTGCTGGTGATGGCGTGGGGCATGGTGTTCGTGACCAACACGCAGGGCGGACTCACGGACATCAGCAGGAAGAGCTGGCTGTTTCTGATCCTCTCGGGTCTGGCGACAGGCGCATCGTGGCTGTGCTACTACCGCGCGCTGCAGATCGGGGAGGCGTCGAAGGTCGTGCCGATCGACAAGCTCAGCGTGGTCATCACGCTCGTGCTGGCGTTCGTGTTCCTGCACGAGCGCTTCACGCCCAAGTCCCTGATCGGCTGTCTGCTCATCGGCGCGGGGACACTGCTGATGGTTTTGTGATATCGGATAAAAACGGCCGCCGGCCCGCGGAATGCTCCGCAGGCCGGCGTTTTTCTGTTTTGGGCGCTCATGTGGTCTCGGCGTTTTTGTGCGTGAACTCGTTTGCGATGGCGAAGCCGAGAAACAGCACGACGCCGACGATCTGCACCGGGGCGAGCGGCTCGCCGAGCAGCAGCACCGACACGAGCACGGACACGATGGGGTCGATATAGCTCAGCAGCGACGACTCCTGCCCCGGCAGTGCCCGGATGGCGGAGAAATACATGCAGTACGTCAGGCCCGTGTGTACGAGGCCGACGATGAGCAGATTCACCCACCCGGTCGTGGACATCACACCCGGGTGAAAGCCCGACGTGAGCGCGACATACGGCGTGAGCACCAGAATGGCCGCGAGAAACTGCACGAACGTGCGCTCGAGCGCCGGGACGCCGGTGATGTACTTGTTGAGCAGGATGACGGTGGCATAAAACACCGCGGCGCTCACGCCGAAGCAGATGCCGCGCACATCCGACCTGCCGCCCTGCACGCCGCCGGAGCCGATGATGAGCGCGACGCCGAGCGTGGACATGAGAAAGCAGAGGAGCTGCGTGCGCGTCATCCGCTCATGAAACAGCAGCGGGCACAGCGCCGTGACGAGCACGGGCGCGAGATAGTAGCTGAGCGTGGCGAGGGAAATGGTCGTGTATTGATACGCCTCAAACAGCAGCATCCAGTTGATGCCCATGGCCGCGCCCGAGGCCAGCAGCAGCCAGAGCGACTTTTTGATTTCGTTCAGGCGCAGATGCCTGCGCGTGACGAGAAAATACAGCAGCAGAAACACGGCCGCGAGCCCCGCGCGGCAGAGCGCGAGCTCGGCCGAGGTGATCTCGATCCGGCGCACGAACAGGCCGATCGTGCCGAACACCGTCATGGACACGATCAGCCCCAGCCGCGCGCGGCCGGTGCCGGAAGGGGTAGTTGTCGTTTGCATAGGCGCCTCCGTGGGAAGAAACTGAGGTATAGTTTAGCCGCTTTGCCCGCGCGCGTCAATGGCCCATACCGCCCTTTTTCGCGGGGACTTGACGCGGGGCGCAAATGCGGTAAAATAATGCCATCGAGATACGCGGGAGGGACACGTATGGAGCTGAAACTGGGCTATGCCACGCCGGAGGCGGTGCGGGAGCTGTTTGCGGAATACACGCAGATGCTCGTCGAGAACGACCCGCATTTTCAGGTCTATCTCGACCTGCAGCATTACGATGCCGAGGTTGCCGACCTGACACAAAAGTACGGCCTGCCGGACGGGCGGCTCTACATCGCGTGGTGCGATGGGCAGCCGGCCGGGTGCATTGCGCTGCGCCGGCTGGACGACACGACGTGCGAGCTCAAGCGGCTGTATGTGCGTCCGGCGTTTCGCGGCCGGGGCATCGCCGGGGTGATGATGCAGCGTATCCTAGATGATGCCCGCGCCATCGGCTACACGGTCATGCTGCTCGACACGCTGCCGTTTCTCACGAGCGCGATCAAAATGTACCGCGCGCTCGGGTTTTACGACATCCCGCCGTACAACGACAGCCCGCTGGACACGACGATCTTCCTGCGGCTGGACCTGTGACTTTACGCAAATTTGACGCACCCGCCGCTTGCCCGGCGGCAGGATGCGTGGTAAGCTGAGAGCAGAAGCAACGAGAGGAGAACGGACATGGAAATGATCGATTTCAACGCGAAAAAAGGCTTCCTGTGCGACATGGACGGCGTCATCTACCACGGCAACCACATCCTGCCCGGCGCGGCGGAGTTCATCCACTGGCTGCAGGACACGCACAAGGAATACCTGTTTTTGACCAATAACAGCGGCATGACCCCGCGCGAGCTGCACCAGAAGCTCTGGCGCATGGGGCTCGACGTGCCGGAGGAGCATTTTTACACCAGCGCGCTGGCTACGGCGGCCTTTCTGGCCGACCAGGCGCCCGGCTGCTCGGTGTACGCCCTCGGCGAGGCGGGGCTGCTCAATGCGCTGTATGACCGCGGCATCACCATGAACGACGTCAACCCCGACTATGTTGTCATCGGCGAGGCGCGGGCCTACTCGCTCGACACGCTCACGAAGGCGACGAATCTCGTGCTCGCGGGCGCGAAGCTCATCGGCGCGAACTCCGACACCTGCGGCCCGACGGACGAGGGCATCGCCCCCGCGTGCCGCGCGCTCATCGCCCCGGTGGAGATCGCCACCGGCAAGCAGGCGTATTTCTGCGGCAAGCCGAACCCACTCATGATGCGCACCGGCCTGCGCATGCTCGGCTGCCACTCGGGCGAGGCCGTCATGATCGGCGACCGCATGGACACCGACGTCATCTCCGGCATGGAGAGCGGCATGTCCACCGTGCTCGTGCTCAGCGGCGTGTCCACGCGCGCAACATTGGACGAGTTTGCCTACCGGCCGAGCGTCGTGCTCGACGGCGTGGGGGACATCCCGCGGCTGGCGCAGCAGGGGTGACCGTGCCGCGGCATTCGCCATCTCCTTGAGGAGATGGCGCGAAAACGCCCGGGGCCCAAAATGGCCCCGGGCGCTGCCTTTAAAAGAGAATGCGCCCGCGCGGTATCGCGCAGGCGCTGCAGAGCAAGCAAAAGTTTTGTGTGTGTGTGGGGTAAAGTTGTAAATAACCGGTAAACAACCTTATGAGGAAAGCAAGCTCTGTCTCACGAAAACTTGTTTCATTTCCGTTCTGCCATAATAATGCGCCAACTTCTTTTTTTAATGCATGGGCGCAAAAAAATTTTTGAAATTTTTTTGACACGGCCGCGCCGCGCGGCAGGAAGCCGGTTTCCCGGTTGCCGGGCGGGGGGAGAACATGGTATAATCGGGTGACAACGCCTTGCAAAGGGGAGAACTTTCATGCAGGAGAATCTGGTCATCAAAAAGGCGACGCCGCTCGGCGCGCGCGTCTGGACGAGTCTGCTGGTGTTCGGCTTCATCGGGCAGATCGCCTGGATGGTCGAAAACGTCTATTTTTCCACCTACATTCAGAAAAACATCACGGCTGCCGGCTGGGCGACGTCCGCGACCGTTGCGGCCAGCGCCATCGCCGCCGCGCTCGCGACGATCTTCAGCGCCGCGTGGTCGGACCGCGTGGGCAAGCGCCGCGCCTTCGTCTGCTGGGGGTACATCCTCTGGGGCATCACGACGGCGGCGTTCGCGCTCTTCGGCAACGGGCAGGTCGGCGGCGACGTCGGCCTCGCGGTGACGCTCTTCGTCGTCATGGACTGCGTCATGTCCGCCATCGGCAGCACGGCCAACGACTCGGCCTTTTCCGCCTGGGTCACGGACGTGACCGACGTCACGAACCGCGGCGTCGTGGACATTGTGCTGAGCATCATGCCCATCCTCGCGCTCATCGTCATCTTCGCGGGTTTTGACGGCATGACCGTGCACGGCAACTGGACGGGCTTTTTCCTCGTGCTCGGCGGCCTGACGAGCGCGGCCGGTGTGCTCGGCCTGTGCATCTTCCGCGACAGTCCGGCCCTGCGCCCCGTGCAGGGCGACACGTACCTGCGCGACGTGCTCTACGCCTTCCGCCCGGCGAACATCCGCGCCAACAAGATGATCTACATCTGCTTTCTCGGCATGATGTTCTCCGGCCTTGCCATGCAGCTGTGGCAGCCGTACATGATCTCGCTCGTCGAGGTCACGCTCGGCATCGAGAACTATATCCTGCCCATCGGCATCGTCGTGCTCGCCTCGGCCGTACTGTCCGTGCTCGCGGGCAAGGTCATGGACCGCTTCGGCAAGGAGAAGTTTTATTACCCCGTGGCGATTTTGCAGGTGCTCGGCGGCCTGATCGCCTACAGCATCAAGTTCGTCGGCCACGCCATGCCGCTGCTGTGCGTCGGCGGCACGTGCATCATGGCCGGAAACCTCGCCATGGCGGGGCTGTTCACCGCCTCGTCGCGCGATTATACGCCCGCCGGGCGCGCCGGCGCGTCGCAGAGCGTGAAGATGGTCATCTACATCATGCTGCCCATGGTGCTCGCGAGCATCATCGACCCGCTCATCATCAAAGCCGTCGCGCTCGAGCCGACGGCGGAGGTACTCGCCAAGTACCCGAGCTACGCCGGCAGCTATCTCTACCCGTATGAGCTGTTTCTGGCCGCGGCCGTGAGCGCGGTGTTCATCCTTGTCCCCGCGTACTTCGTCCGCCGGGACGCCGACCGCATCCGCCGCGAGAAGCTCGCCGCGCTGGAAAAATGACGCCATGCATGAAGTAGAGAGACAAACCGCCGCGCGAAAGAAGCGGAAAACATTATATCCTCATATATTCTTGTTAACAGAAGGCAGACTGGGATGTGTTGTATTTGCTCTATTCCCCATTTGGTTTTTACTTAT
>CAKTNQ010000052.1:0-7858 GCA_934589185.1 uncultured Oscillospiraceae bacterium
GACTCGAACACCTGCGGCAGGATGATGAACATGAGCGCGACGCCCTTGCTGCTGCCGAGCAGCGCGGGGTCAAAGTGTGCTACCGACGGGAAGATGGCCAGGCCTGCGATGAGCGCCACGAGCGTGTCGAACACGCAGACCATGGCGGTGGAGCGCACGAGGTTGACTTCCTTACCGGTGTAGGAGCCGTAGGTGATCATGATGCCCATGCCGAGCGACAGGGAGTAAAACGCCTGGCCCATGGCCACGAGCACGGACTTGAACGTGATGCCGGAGAAATCGGGCTTGAGGTAGAACTTCAGGCCCTCACTTACGCCGCTGCCGAGCGTCAGCGCGTAGACCGCGATGGCGACGAGGATCAAAAACAGCACCGGCATGAGCACCTTGGAGGCCTTCTCAATGCCGTCCTTGACGCCGCCCATGATGATCGTCACGCTCAGCACAAGAAACAGCGCCGTGTACAAAATGACCTCACCCGTGTTGACGGAGAACGTGCCGACGATGCCCGCGTTGCCGCTGAAGGAGTTGAGCGCGTACTTCGTCGTCCAGCCGCCGAGCACGGAGTAGTAGCAGATGATGAACGCGGGGATCACGATCGCCACGAGGCCGCACCAGCCGAGATTCTTGTTGACCATCTTGTAGGCGGTCATGGGGTTTGCCTGCGCGCGGCGGCCGAGATAGATCTCGCTGAGCATCGTGACAAAGCCGATGAGCAGCACGCACGCGATGTAGATGAGCACGAAGGCGGCGCCGCCGTTTTGCGACGTCTTGTACGGGAAGCCCCAGAGGTTGCCGAGGCCCACGGCGCTGCCGGCGGCGGCGAGGATGAAGCCGATGCCGCTGGCGAATCCAACTTTTTTCTTTTCCATAACAGATTTCCTTTCTGCCCGTTTTTCTATACAACAAAAAATCGGCCCCGACCAAAACGGTCGGGGCCGACTCTTGGTATACCAAGTGCTGTCGTGTTATCCCGCGAATACCGGTTTGGCGCGTCCTGTTGGCGGCGTAATGCCCAGAATGCCGAGTATAGCAAAAATCGACACTGCGAGCACAGTGTCGATGGTAAGCAGGAGGGCGCTGTTGGTATTCACGTCAGAGCATGCAAAGCCGGCCGCGCACGTGGTCGCGGTTGCGTCGTTCTTGCGGCTGAAAAACGGGTTGCGCATGGCTTGCAGCTCCTCTCAAATGGATGTGACCGTCATTGTACGCGCCGGTGCGGTGGTTGTCAACGGCGGGATGCTTTCGTATTTTTGATAAGGAAGTTTCAAATTTTTGAATCATTCAGCAAAAACCCCGGCGCGCGGTGTTCACCGCACGCCGGGGTCAATGAAAAACGCGTCAGGCGTTCGCTTCGAGCTTGTGCAGCGCCTTGCGAAACTGCGTCGCAAACAGGATGGCCGTGCACGTGACTGCGATCACGTCCGCGACGGGCTCGGCCAGATAAACGGCGGTCGTCTGATCGGACAGCAGCGCCGGCAGCAGATAGATCAGCGGCAGGAGCAGCACAAACTTGCGCAGCACGGCCACGATGATCGAGCACACCGCGCTGCCGATGGACACAAACGTCATCTGGCAGGCGATCTGGATGCCGAACAGGAACAGGCCCGCGCAGTAGATGCGCAGCACGCGCGCCGTGAAGGCGATGAGCGCCGCGTCCGGCGTGAAGATGCGCGCGAACAGGCCGGGGAAGAGCTCGATGAGCAGCCAGAGCGAGACCGAGTAGATCAGGCACACCTTGAGCAGCAGGCGGAACGTTTCGCGCACGCGGTCGGTGTTTTTCGCGCCGAAGTTGTAGCTTGTGATCGGCTGCGCGCCCTGACCGATGCCCTGCAGCGGCAGCATGGCAAACTGCATCACGCTCGTGAGGATCGTCATGGCGCCGACGGCGATGTCGCCGCCGTACTTGAGCAGCGAGGCGTTGAAGCACACGGAGATGACGCTCTCGCTCGCCTGCATCGTAAACGTCGCGAGGCCGAGCGCCACGCACGGCAGGATGAGCTTGGGCGAGACGAAGAGATTTTCCCGCCGCAGGCGCAAAAACGCCTTCTTCCCGCACAGAAACGCCAGCACCCACGCGCACGAGAGCCCCTGCGAGAGCACGGTCGCGAGCGCCGCGCCGCGCACGCCCATGCCCAGCGCGAAGATGAAGATCGGGTCGAGGACGATGTTCGCCGCCGCGCCGATGAGCACCGTGTACATGCCCGCCTTGGCAAAGCCCTGTGCCGTGATGAAGGCGTTCATGCCCAGCGTGAGCTCGACGAAGAGCGTGCCGAACGCATAAATATGCAGATAGTCGGCGGCGTAGTCAATGGTGTTCTCGCTCGCGCCGAAGGCGAGCAGCGCCTCGCGCCCCCAGAGGAGCAGCACCGCCGTGAGCACGACGGAGATGCCGATCTGCAGCGTGAAGCAGCCGCCGAGCGTCTTTTCGGCGCTGTCCATATCGTCGCGCCCCATGTAGATCGACGCGCGCGGCGCGCCGCCCGAGGCCGTGAAGCACGCGAAGGCCGACACGATCAGAATGATCGGCAGGCACACGCCCACGCCTGTCAGCGCGAGACTGCCGACCTCCGGAATGTGGCCGATGTAGATGCGGTCGACGATGTTGTAGAGCATGTTCACGAGCTGCGCGATCACCGTCGGGATCGCGAGCCGGCGCAGGAGCTGCCCGACCGGCTCCGTGCCGAGAAATGTTTTGTCCTGCTGCATTTAGGTTTCCTCCCTGTTGGCCATGCGGTCGAGATTCTGCGCGAACGCTGCCAGACACTGCTGGAACGTTTCGAGCGCGTCGGGCGCGAGGCCCGCGGACATCTGCGCGATGAACTGCTCCTGCAGGGCCTGGCCGCGCGCGACGATCGGCGCCGCCTTGTCCGTGCACACGAGCCGGCAGCGGCGCCGGTCGCCGGGGTCGCGCGTGCGCAGCAGGTAGCCCCCGCGCACGAGATTGTCCACGTGGAACGACACGATGCCCGGCTTGAGCTTCCGATACGTGCAGATGTCGCGCGCGGAGTCCAGTCCCGGATTGTTGGCCAGAAAGAGCAGAATGTCCACGGCGTTTTGCGCCATGTCCAGCTCCGCGCTCAACGGCTGCATGACGGCGGCATAAGCGTCGAGGATGCGGCGCGTGTACGTATAGACCTGCGATGCGGTGAGCACGGCGGTCACCTCCCGAAAAATAGTTCAATTTTGAACGATTTTGTATTATACCAGCATCCGCCCGGAAAGCAAGCGGAAAATTGTGAACATTTGCGCGTTGACAACGGCGCAATTGTGTGTATAATTGTATACAATAATACACAGCGATAGAAAGGAGCCCCACTGCCATGCTTGAAATATCCGGAAAGACGAATCTGCTGGAGCAGAATGCGTATAAATATTCGCTCCAGGACGTGGCGGAGCCGAACCTCCAGCGCGACATCTACACGCAGGGAATGGTGCCGAAGGTGCCGTTCAACCACCGGCGCGTGCCGATGAACATGCCCGAGGAGATCTGGATCACGGACACGTCCCTGCGCGACGGGCAGCAGTCCGTGGAGCCGTACACGGTCGACCAGATCGTGAACATTTATAAGTACCTGTCGCGGCTCGGCGGGCCGTACGGCATCATCCGGCAGACGGAGTTTTTCATCTACAGCAAGAAAGACCGCGAGGCGCTCGAAAAGTGCATGGAGCTGGGGCTGAAGTTCCCGGAGATCACGACGTGGATCCGCGCGACGAAGGAGGACTTTCGCCTCGTGCGCGACCTCGGCATCCGCGAGACGGGCATCCTCGTCAGCTGCAGCGACTACCACATCTTCAAGAAGATGAAAATGACCAGAAAGCAGGCCATGGACTACTACCTCGCCACCGTGGCCGACGCGTTTGAGGCCGGCGTCGTCCCACGCTGCCACCTCGAGGACATCACGCGCGCCGACTTTTACGGCTTTGTGGTTCCGTTTGTCAACGAGCTGCAAAAGCTCTCGCGGCAGGCGGGCATCCCGGTCAAGATCCGCGCGTGCGACACCATGGGCTACGGCATCCCCTACACGGAGGCGGCGCTGCCGCGCAGCGTGGCCGGCATCGTCTACGGCCTGCAGCAGTATTCCGACGTGCCGAGCGAGTGCCTCGAGTGGCACGGGCACAACGACTTTTACAAGGCGGTCGTCAACGCCTCGACCGCGTGGCTCTACGGCGCGTGCGCGGTCAACTGCTCACTGCTGGGCATCGGCGAGCGCACGGGCAACATCCCGCTCGAGGCGATGGTGTTCGAGTACGCGTCGCTGCGCGGCTCGCTCGACGGCATGGACCCGACGGTCATCACCGAGATCGCCGACTACTTCCAGCACGAGATCGGCTACAGCATCCCGCCGATGACGCCGTTCGTCGGGCGCGACTTCAACGTCACGCGCGCCGGCATCCACGCCGACGGCCTGCTCAAGGACGCCGAGATCTACACGATCTTCGACACCGAGAAGCTGCTCAACCGCCCGGCGTCCGTGCAGGTCGCCAAGACGTCCGGCCTTGCGGGCATCGCCTACTGGATCAACCAGAATTACCGCCTGACCGGCGAAAAGCAGATCGACAAGCACGACCCGCTCGTGCTTGCGCTCAAGGGCTGGGTGGACGCGGAATACGAGGACGGCCGCCAGACCGTCATGTCCGCCAAAGAACTCAACGCCAAGATCGCGGAGCTGGCCCCCGGCCGTTTCGCACAGGTCTGACAGGAGGGAAGCATGAAAGATTTCCGTACCGTTACGCTGGCCGATCAGGTGTTTGAGCGGCTGGAATCCGATATCATTCAGGGCGTGTACCCGCGCGGCGAGGTGCTCACGGAGCTGCGGCTCGTCGAGCAGCTCAACGTCAGCCGCACGCCCATCCGCGAGGCGCTGCGCCGCCTCGAGCAGGAGCACCTCATCGCCGACACCGGCAAGGGCTCCGTCGTGCTCGGCATCACGGCCGAGGATCTGGTGGATATCATGGACATCCGCTGCAAGATCGAGGGGCTCGCGTCCTACTATGCGGCGAAAAACGCCGCGCCCGAGGGCCTTGCGCGCCTGCGCCACATCATGGACCTGCAGGAGTTTTACTTTGAAAAGCGCGACGCCGAGCATCTGCGCGAGATGGACGACCAGTTCCACGACGTTATCTGCGACATGGGCGGCCACGCCGTCATCAGCGACACGCTCGTCCCGCTGCACCGCAAGACCCGCCGCTACCGCAAGGCGTCCATCGCCGACGCCAAGCGCACGGCGCAGGTCGTCAAAGAGCACCGCGCCATTTTCGACGCCATCGCTGCCGGCGATGCCGACCGCGCCGCCGAGCTCACGACCGAGCACACCATCCACGCAAAAGAAAGTATGATGGGGAGGCTGAAAAACCATGGGTGAGACCCTTGCTCAGAAAATCATCCGCGCCCACCTGCTGCACGGCGACATGACGCCCGGCAGCGAGATCGCCCTGCGCATTGACCAGACGCTCACGCAGGACGCGACCGGCACGATGGCCTATCTCGAGTTCGAGACGATGGGCATCCCGCGCGTAAAGACCGAGCTGAGCGTGGCCTATGTCGACCACAACACGCTGCAGTCCGGCTTTGAAAACGCGGACGACCACCGCTATCTCCAGACCGTGGCCAAGAAGCACGGCGTCTGGTTCTCCCGCCCGGGCAACGGCATCTGCCACCAGGTGCACCTCGAGCGCTTCGGCAAGCCGGGCAAGACGCTCATCGGCTCCGACAGCCACACGCCCACCGGCGGCGGCATCGGCATGCTGGCCTTCGGCGCGGGGGGCATGGACGTCGCGGTCGCCATGGGCGGCGGCGCGTACTACATCACCATGCCGAAGATGTTCAAGGTCAACCTCACCGGCACGCTGCGGCCCTATGTCACGGCCAAGGACATCAGCCTCGAGCTGCTGCGCATCCTGTCGGTCAAGGGCGGCGTCGGCGCGATCATCGAGTGGGGCGGCCCCGGCATCGCGGCGCTGTCCGTGCCCGAACGCGCCACGATCACGAACATGGGCACCGAGCTCGGCGCGACGACGTCCATCTTCCCGTCGGACGACGTGACGCGCGCCTTCCTCGCCGCCGAGGGGCGCGAGGCGGACTTCACCCCGCTCGCGAGCGACCCGGACGCGCAGTATGACCGCGTCATCGACATTGACCTCGACAAGCTGCAGCCCATGATCGCCTGCCCGCACAGCCCGGACAACGTCGTCCCGGTCGCGTCGCTCGCGGGCACGAAGGTCGACCAGGTCTGCATCGGCTCGTGCACGAATTCGTCCCTGTTCGATATGCTCAAGGTCGCAGCCCTGCTCAAGGGCAGGACCATCGCCCCGGGCGTGAGCCTGTCCATCTCGCCGGGGTCGAAGCAGGTGCTGACCATGCTCTCTGACTGCGGCGCGCTCACGGACATCCTCGCCAGCGGCGCGCGCCTGCTCGAGTGCGCCTGCGGTCCGTGCATCGGCATGGGCTTCTCACCCAACTCCGGCGGCGTGAGCCTGCGCACGTTCAACCGCAACTTCCTCGGCCGCAGCGGCACGAAGGACGCGCAGGTCTACCTCGTGTCGCCGGAGACGGCCGTCGCCGCCGCGCTCAACGGCACGATCACCGATCCGCAGACGCTCGGCCCCATGCCGGCCGTCACGCTGCCGGAGCGCTTCCGCATCGACGACAGCGCTGTGCTGCCGCCCGCCCCGGCGGACGAGGCCGGCGCGGTGGAAGTGCTGCGCGGGCCGAACATCCGGCCCTTCCCGCAGAGCAAGCCCTTCAGCGACGCGCTCACGGCCGAGCTCGTGCTCAAGGTGGGCGACAACATCACGACCGACCACATCATGCCCGCGGGCTCGAAGATCCTGCCGTACCGCTCGAACATCCCGAAGCTGTCGGAGTTCTGCTTCACGGTCTGCGATCCGACCTTCCCCGCGCGCGCCAAGGCGGCCGGGGACGGCATCATCGTCGGCGGCAGCAACTACGGGCAGGGCTCGTCGCGCGAGCACGCGGCGCTCGTGCCGATGTATCTCGGCATCCGCTGCGTCGTGGCCAAGAGCTTCGCACGCATCCACGTGGCCAACCTCATCAACGCCGGCATCCTGCCGCTGACGTTTGCGGATCCGGCCGATTACGACGCGCTGGCGCAGGGCGCACACCTGCGCATCGACAACATCCGCGCCGGCATGGCGGCGGGCAGCCTGACGCTCACGGACACGGCGGCGGGCAAGGCCTACTCCGTCGTGTGCAGCCTCACCGAGCGGCAGCAGGCCATCCTGCTCGCCGGCGGACTGCTCAACTACACAAAGGAGCATGCACTATGAACGATATTGACCGCGCCTGTGCGGCGTTTCGCACCCTGCTGACCGAGCAGCAGGCCCGCGTCGCGGGCATGACCGCCGAGCGGGTGGACTATACGAACAAAGCGACCGTGACCATCGGCCTTGTGGACGGCGACGGTATTGGCCCGATCATCATGGAGCAGGCGGTGCGCGTGCTCGAGGCGCTGCTCGCCGACGAGATTGCGCGCGGCAGCATCGCCCTGCGGCGCATCCGCGGTCTCACGATCGAAAACCGGCTGGCCTGCAATCAGGCGGTGCCGGACGATGTGCTCGCCGAAATCATGACCTGCGACGTGCTGCTCAAGGGCCCGACCACGACGCCCATGGGCGGCGGGCTCGAGAGCGCGAACGTGAAGCTGCGCCGCGCGCTCGACCTCTACGCCAACGTCCGCCCCGTGACCATTCCCGAGCAGGGCATCGACTGGACGTTCTTCCGCGAGAACACGGAGGGCGAGTACGCCCTCGGCAGCCGCGGCGTGGAGCTGCCCGGCATGGCCGTGGACTTCAAGGTCACGACCGACCCCGGCACGCGCCGCATCGCCCGCGCGGCGTT
>CAKTNQ010000053.1:0-7391 GCA_934589185.1 uncultured Oscillospiraceae bacterium
GTCAGCGCGGCCATCATGCCGGACGCGCCCGCGCCGATGACTGCGATCGTCATGGCGATGCTCCGTTTCTATCGTTTCTTTCCTTATTAAACCACACTTTGCCCGCAAATACAAGAAAACGGAGGGGAGTGACATGCCCTGCGTGCCGGATATGCACCAGGCCTTCCTCTTCCCGGAGTGGTTGGAGCGTGCGCCGCCTTCTCCTTGAGGGGAAGACTTTCCAATGCGCAGCAAATTTTCTCCCTTCAAGGAGAAAAATAGGGTTCGGAATGATGCCTTGCCCACCCTCCCGCAGACGAAAAACCGGCGGCAGCCAATTTGGCTGCCGCCGGTTTTTCGGGCGTGTGGTCACTTTTTCGGCACGTCGCACTCGGGCATCAGCTCGTCGCTCATGACGGCCAGCACGTGCTCGAACGTCGCCAGCTCCTCGGGCGTGAACCGCTCGTGGATGCGCGCCATCACCGTGTCGATGTAGCTCTGCATGAGGCCGTTGTAGCAGTAGAACTTGTCCGACAGCTTCAGGTGGTATTCGCGCCGGTCGGTGTCGGAGTTCTCTTTGACGATGTAGCCCTTGCGGATGAGACTGTTGACCTTGTAGGTCGCATTGGACTGCGAGATGCCGAGAAAATCCGCAAACTGACCGATGGTCGGCGCGTCGAGCTCGTGGATGACCTCGACGGAGAACGCCTCCATCGCGCTCAGTGAGCCCTCGCGCTCGCGCACCTGCGAAAACAGGCGGCGAAAAAATTGCAGCTTGAACTTCTCGTACACGCTCTGAAAATTCTGCTCCAGCATCGGAAGCTCCCCCCTTACTTCTTCGATTCGCATACATTTTCCTATCCTTTTTACACCAAAGTGACAAAAAAGTAAAGAGCCGGGCGCGGAGAAATTCCCACGTCCGGCAAAATTGAGCAGAATTTAACGTCTCACGGTGCCTTCGGCCCTTCGTCGGGCCTGGCCCCGGCGTCGTCCTCGCCGACGACCTCGCCGGTCGTCTCGACGGCGGTGGCTTCGTCCACAAAGTCGTGCACGGCATTTTTCACGTCCTTGACAAAGACGGCGGCATACACGACGGTGCACAGGTTCTGCACGCCGTCGACGATGAGCGACACGCCCATCATGATCGTGAGCACCTGCTTGCCGTCAAAGGGATTGAACACCAGCAGGATGCCGAGCACCAGGCACACGACCGTGCACACGAGCGTGACCCACCACGAGTGCGCGCCCATGCGCCGCGAATCGACGGCGACCTGCAGCTTGAACACGCTGTCGACGAGCACGAGCAGGCCGATCACGACCGAGAGGATGTCCGTCAGCGCCGGCGCGCGCCAGAGCATGAGCGCGCCGAGGATGATGCAGAACAGGCCGACGGCAAAGTCGAACCGGATGGCCACGCCCTCGACTTCGTGGATGAAATAGAGTACGATCTTCATCACGCCGAATACGGCCATGGCAGCGCCGAGGATGCGGCAGATCATAATGAGCGACGTCTCGGGATTCACGACGAGATAGATGCCGAGCAGCAAAAACATCGCGCTGAGCACGACATAGCTCCACTTGATGCGCTTGAAAACTTTCATGTGTGTTCCTCCTTACAGGCCGAGCGGCTCGTCGATGAGCACGACCTCGACCTTGGCCATGTCCATCATCTGTCCCCAGAGCACGAGCAGCGCGTTGCAGCCGCGGCTCTTGCTGCGGCAGTCGAGGCAGCGGCCGGCCGTGTGGCACGGCTGGTCGCCGTCAAAGCGCTGCATGTTCTGCACGGCGGCGGTGTTGCGTGCGCGCGAGAGCGCGCCGTCAAAGTCCGGGCAGATCTTGTTCGTGCCCGCGACGATGTACACCGTCTTGCCAATGCCGTAGACCATGGCGGCGAGGCGGTTGCCGCGGCCGTCGATGTTGAGGATCTGGCCGTCCTCCGTGATGGCGTTGGCGCTGCTGAGGTACACGGGCGCGGTCAGCGCGTGGTCGAGCGTGTCAAACCCCGGCTTGCGCCAGTGCCACCAGACGGTGTTGTGCTCTACCAGCCGGTCGTACAGGCCGATCTGGTCGATGGTCTTGCTGCCGCCGATGCCGACGGTGGTGCCGTCGATCGCGCCGTCGAGATAGTCCGCCGCCTCGCCCGCCGTGGCGAAGTGCCGCACGGCGAAGCCGCGGCCTGTCAGCGCGCGGATGGTTTTTTCGATGTCCATGGGACATGCCTCCATTTTGATATATTCTGCCCTTATCCTACCATCGTCATCCACCGCTGTCAATTTCCTTTGCGGTTGAATCCGGCGGCGCGCTTTGCTATAATGGCGGCAGACAGACACAGAGGGGAGAACCGTTTCATGCAGTTACTTTATGCACTGGCAAAGCTGCGCACACCGTTTTTGGACACGGTGCTCGGCGCGCTCACCAACTGCGGCGGCGAGATCGTGTTCATGGCCGTCGCCATCGTCGTGTTCTGGTGCGTGAGCAAGTCCTGCGGGTACTATATGCTCACGGTCGGCTTCGTCGGCACGATCGTCAACCAGTTTCTCAAGCTGGTGTTCCGCATCCCGCGCCCGTGGGTGAAGGACCCGGATTTCCGCATCGTCGAGAGCGCCCGGGCCGAGGCCACCGGCTACTCGTTCCCGAGCGGGCACACGCAGAATGTCTTTGCCTCCTTCGGCTGCCTCGGCCGCTGGACCAAGCGGACGTGGCTGCGCGTGGTCTGCGCGGTCGTGATCGTGCTCACCGCGTTTTCGCGCATGTACCTCGGCGTACACACGCCGCTGGATGTCGGCGTGTCGTTCGGCATCGGGCTCGTGCTGGTGTTCGCGCTCTACCCACTCTTTCGCGACATTGACAGCCATCCCATCCGGCTCTACTGGCTCTTCGGCGCCATGGCCGCGCTGGGCCTTGCGTACCTGCTCTTTGCCGAGCTTTGGCCGTTTCCCGCGGACGTGGACGCCGCCAACCTCGCCTCCGGCCGCAAGAACGCCTACACGCTGCTCGGCGCGGTGCTGGGCATGACGTTTTCGTACTGGCTCGACCGGCGGTACGTGCACTTTGACGTGCGCGCCGTCTGGTGGGCGCAGGTGCTCAAGGCCGTGCTGGGTCTTGCCATCACGATCGGGCTGCGCGCCGTGCTTAAGGCGCCGCTGCTCGCGCTGTGCGGCGGGCACAACATCGCAAACCTCATCCGCTATGCGCTCATGGTTATCTTCGCCGCCGGCATCTGGCCAATGACCTTTGGCTGGTTCGGCCGCCTCGGGCGGAACAAACCCGCGCCCGGCACGTCAGTTTGAATTGACTTGCAGTCATAAGTGTGTTACTATTTATAAAGTTATGTAAACATGCCAACACGGACATAAAGAGGTGCGTATCACATGGACAAACACGCATTGGATCCCGCCTGCCTGCTCGGTGACCGGCTGCAGACGCTCTCGCGCGCGGAGCTGACCGCGCTGGCCGAGGCGCTGTGCCGCATCCTGACGGAGCGTGGGACATATCACGGCGGCATCCGCCCGGACAACATCAGCCGCGCCGCAGACGGCACGGTCGGTCTCGGTGCGCCCGCCCGCACGGACACGAAGGACTGGACGACCGAGGAGCTGGAGTTCATGGCGCCCGAGGTGTTCTGGAGCGGAACGCGCGACGCTTCGGCCGATGTGTATTCGCTCGGCCTGCTGCTGTATGCGGGCGTGTCGGGCGGCCGTCTGCCGTTTTACCCGGACGACCGTGCGCCGCTGCCCGAGGACCATGCCGAGGCGCTGCGCCGCCGCATGAACGGCGAACCGCTGCCCCTGGCGCGCAAGGCCGGCCGCGGCCTTGCGGAGATCATCGCGCGCGCCGCGCAGTGCAAGCCGGACGACCGCTACGCCACGCCGGCGGAGCTGTGCGCCGCGCTCGAGCAGTATGACGCCGAGCAGCGCCGCAATGTGCCGACTGCGCAGGAGATGTTCCATAAGCCGGAGCAGGAGCTCAGCGAGGTCGAGCGCATGATGCTCGCCATCCTCACCGAGGAGGCCGCCGCGCCCGAACCGGACGCAGAGCCGGAACCGGAGACCCAGGCGGAAGCTCCTGCGGCCGAGGAGCCCCTGGCGGAAGCCCCTGCGGCCGAGGAGACCCCGGCTGCACAGCCGGAACCGGAAGCCGAACCGGCAGCGGAACCCGCGCCGGAGAAACCGGAGCCGGAAGCCGCGCCCGAGGAACCGGCGCCGGAAGCCAAGCCCGAGCCGGAAACCGAAGCCGAACCTGAACCGGAAGCCAAGCCTGAACCGGAAGCCAAACCGCAGCCTGCGCCGGAGCAAAAGCCCGCGCAGCCGCTGCCGAATAAATTCCGCCCCGAAAAGCAGCCTGCCCGGCCGGAGACCCCGGCCAAGCCGCAGCCCCGGCCGGAGCGCAAACCGGAAAAGCCGCCGGTGAAAAAGCCGGAGGCCTACCGCCCCGCCCCGAAAAAGCGCGAGCCGGCCGAGCAGCGCCAGTCGCACAAGGCGGGCATTCTGCTGACCGTGCTCATCATCTGCGCGGCCGTGCTGGCCGTGCTGCTGCTGCGCTCGCTCGGCGTGTTCGGCACGCCCACCACGGCGCAGACCACCCCGACGCCGACCGTCTCCGTTGCCACACCAGCGCCGACCGAGACGCCCACACCCACCCCGACGCCGAAGCCGGAGCCGACGTATGAAGTCGTCACGGCGGACGTCTCCTGGGCGGACGCCGAAGCGGCGGCCGAGGCCAAGGGCGGCCACCTCGTCGTGATCGACAGCGCCGAGAAGTGGACGCGCGTCGCCCAGCTGGCCGACGAGTCCGGCTTGACCTATGTCTGGATCGGCCTGCACCGCACCGACAGCGGCGAGCTCGCCTGGGTCAAGGACAACGTCGACCCGGTCTACAACTGGGCGTCCGGCGAGCCGTCCGTGCACGATACCAACGGCGCCGCCGAGGATTACGTGCTCATCACGAGAACGTCCAGCGGCTGGTATTATAACGACTGCATCGGCGACCCCGCCGGCCGCTACCCGCAGTTCTACAGCGGCAAGATCGGCTACATCATCGAGATCGACCCGTAAAATGTGCAAAAAGCTCCCCGGCCGGATGGCCGGGGAGCAATTTTTTGTGCAGTGTTCAGGTCTGCCAGTCGGTGACCGGTTTTCCGTCGCTGTCGGTGAATGTGCCGCAGGCGATCATGATCAGGTCGACCAGCGCGCCGATGCCGAAGCATCCGGCTGTGAGCAGCCAGAGCACGCCCGTGCCGATCTTGCCGACGTAGAAGCGGTGGATGCCGAGCCCGCCGACGAAGATGCACAGCAGCAGCGTGATCAGGCGCGATTTCGGGCTGGCGTTCGGGTCGACGGTCTTCGTCGGCGCCACGGCGCAGCCGCACTTCGGGCAGACGACGGCCTCATCGACCAGCTGCGCGCCGCACTGAGCGCAGTATTTCATGGTGTTTCCCCCTCTTTCGCCGCCGCAGCGGCCGCATTTTCTGTCATGTGACAAGCATAGTGTAACATTTCCTGCGGCAGTTGTCAATTTCCCAACGGGATACATATCCGCCCGTGCAAAAGCAAAACAGAGGAAGCCGGCCACCCGGCTTCCTCTGTTCGTTTTCACGTTATGCTTTGGGACTGAACTGGTCTTTGCCGACGCCGCACAGCGGGCAGACCCAATCTTCGGGGACGGCTTCCCAAGGCGTGCCGGGGGCGACGCCGTTGTCGGGGTCGCCGGCTGCGGGGTCGTAGACGTAGCCGCAGATGTCACAGACGTATTTCATGGCTGTGTCTCCCGCTGCAGTGATTACTCGCCGAAGTAGCGCTTGAGCAGACCCTCGAAGGCCTTGCCGTGGCGGGCTTCGTCGCGGGCCATCTCGTGCACGGTGTCATGGATCGCGTCGAGATTGTACTGCTTGGCCAGCTTTGCGAGCTGGAACTTGCCGTCGGTCGCGCCGTTCTCGGCGTCGACGCGCATCTCGAGGTTCTTCTTCGTGCTGTCGGTGATGACCTCACCGAGGAGCTCAGCGAACTTCGCAGCGTGCTCGGCTTCCTCGTGCGCGGCCTTCTCCCAGTACAGGCCGATCTCCGGATAGCCCTCGCGGTGCGCCACGCGCGCCATGGCCAGATACATGCCGACCTCGGAGCACTCGCCCTCGAAGTTGGCTCTCAGACCGTCGACGATCTCCTTCTGCACGTCGGCCGGAACATCGGAACCGAACGCCTTGCCCACGCCGACGACATGCTCGGCAGCCCAGGACTTCTCAGCCTTCTGCTCGATGAACTTGGAGCCGTCAACATGGCACACCGGGCACTCGACCGGCGGCTGCTCGCCTTCGTAAACGTAACCACAGACACTGCAAACCCATTTTTTCATTGTAAGATTCCTCCTGATGTTTTTTGATTTCGATTGTTGGTTGTTTTATTCGGAAGCGGATCCCTTGTCCGCTTGCTGACAAGTCTTGCACAGCCCCGTGAACGTGATGCTGCACCCGAGCACCTTTGCGTCCGTCACGCTCTGGGCGAGGGCACACAGCTGCGTCTCCGGCTCGCCGGGCAGCGGCACATCGATGACCCGGCCGCACTGCGCACAGTGCAGGTGTGCGTGGGGCTCCGTGCGGGCGTCGAACCGCTCCTGCCCGCGGAACACGCCGACGCTCATCGCGTCGCCCTCTTCGGCGAAGAGGCTCAGGTTCCGGTACACCGTGCCGAGGCTCAGGTCAGGATAGTCCGGCTTGAGCTGCTGATACAGCTCCTGCGCGGTGGGGTGGGCGGTCGTCGCTGCGAGGGCTTCGAGGATGACCTGCCGCTTTTTGCTGTTTTTGCGTGTGGGCAATCGAAGTACCTCCTTGCAAATCAGTAACAAGAATTATTACTGATATGAAGATACCACAGAGATTCACATTTGTAAAGCCCTTTTTGCGAATGATTCTCAAAATTGTACAATCTGCTGCATTTTCCGCGCTCCGTTTCGGCATTTGTGCGCAAAATGATCGGCCGCGCGGGCACCGCGCGGCCGGAGGGGAGGCGTAAACTTGCGCATAAGCGCGGCAGGCGTGCAATACCGGCGGCGCCGGAGGTAGCCGATACACTTTTGCCTCTTCCGCCTCGCGCTGCTCGGCACCTTCTCCTCAAGGAGAAGGCTTGGGGTGCGCGTTGGTCACGCGGTGTGCCGCCTTATCTCCGGCAGACGTTGGCCGTGATGCCGCACAGCGCCTGCGCGCACTCCATGTCCCACTTGCCCGAGCGGGCAATATCATCGATCGAGAGAATGCCCGCGAGCTTGCCGCCCTCGGTCACGGGCAGGCGGCGCACCTGCGCTGCGCGCATGGTCTCCATCGCGCGGCGGATGTCCGCGCCGGCTTCGACCGTCACGGGGTCGCGCGACATGATGCTGCGCACGGTCACGGCGCCCGGGTCGCCCCCGGACGAGACGCAGCG
>CAKTNQ010000054.1:0-7204 GCA_934589185.1 uncultured Oscillospiraceae bacterium
GTTCCTGCTCGGCGAGATCTACACCGACCTCTGCGAGCAGGTGCACCTGGCGTTTTCCAACACGATCAAGGACGAGAGCGAGCTGCGCGAGCGCACGAGCGCCGTGTGCGACCGGTTCCTGTGCCGCCTGCCGCAGATCCAGGCCATGCTCATGAAGGACGTGGCCGCGAACTTCGACGGCGACCCCGCCGCCGGCAGCAAGGAGGAGGTCATCTTCTCCTACCCCGGCCTGTACGCGATCTTCGTCTACCGCGTGGCGCACGAGCTCTATGAGAGCAAGGTGCCGCTCATCCCGCGCATCATGAGCGAGTATGCCCACGGTGCGACCGGCATCGACATCAACCCCGGCGCGCAGATCGGCGAGTATTTCTTCATCGACCACGGCACCGGCATCGTCGTCGGCGAGACGACGATCATCGGCGACCACGTCAAGCTCTATCAGGGCGTGACGCTCGGCGCGCTCAGCCCGCGCCACGGCCACGCCGTGACCGGCAAGCGCCACCCCACCGTCGGCGACAACGCCACGATCTACTCCGGCGCGTCCATCCTCGGCGGCAAGACCGTCATCGGCGCCAACTCCGTCATCGGCGGCAACTCGTTCATCACCGAGTCCGTGGCCCCGAACACGAAGGCCAGCACCGAGACCCCGCGCATGATCTTCCGTGTCGCGCAGCCGAAGCCCGGCGACGAGAAATAAGGCATAAATACACAAAAACACCGCAGGCCGACCGGCCTGCGGTGTTTTTTACCATTATGCAGTTTCGCGCGCTCACAATACCCCGATGCCGATGCTCAGCACCGCGCCGACGAGCACGATGCCGATGCCGACGAGACACAGCACCACGACGACGGCGGTGCTCATCTGCCGGCGCGAGGCGATGGCCCCGATGATGAGGCCGAGCCCCATCAGCGCAGACACCGCGAGCACGAGCCACGCACCGCCCTTCATTTGCAGAGGGCGACGGCGGTCTTTGCCGCGACACGGGCATTGTTGAGCACGAGCTGGATGTTGCTCTCGAGGCTGTCGCCGCCGGTGAGCTCCGCCACGCGGGCCAGCAGGAACGGCGTGGTCTCCTTGCCGTGGATGCCCTGCTCGTGGCTCTCGGCGAGCGCCTGGTCAATGGCCTTGTCGATGACGGCCTTGTCCATGGCGTACTGCTGCGGGATCGGGTTCGTGACGAGCATGCCGGTCTTGAGGCCGAGGTCGCGCTGCGCCTGGAAGATGGCAGCCAGATCCTCCGGCGTGTCGACGCGCGCGTCGACGCCGAGACCGCTCTCGCGGGTGTAGAACGCGGGCAGCTCGTCCGTACCGTAGCCGAGCACGGGCACACCCTTCGTCTCCAGATACTCCAGCGTCAGGCCAAGGTCGAGGATGGCCTTCGCGCCCGCGCACACGACCATGACCGGCGTCTGCGCCAGCTCTTCAAGGTCGGCGGAGATGTCCATGGTCGTCTCGGCGCCGCGGTGCACGCCGCCGATGCCGCCGGTGGCAAAGACCTGGATGCCCGCCATGTGGGCGATCATCATCGTCGTGGTGACGGTGGTGGCGCCGTCCGCGCCGCGCGCGCAGATGACCGGCAGGTCGCGGCGGGAGACCTTGGCGACCTTGCGCCCGGCCTTGCCGAGGTAGGTGATCTCCTCCTTGGACAGGCCGGCCTTCAGGCGGCCGCCGAGGATGGCGATGGTGGCGGGCACGGCACCGTTGTCGCGCAGGGTCTGCTCGACGAGCAGAGCCGTCTCGACGTTTTTCGGATAGGGCATGCCGTGGGAGATGATCGTGCTCTCGAGCGCGACGACCGGGCGGCCGTCTGCGAGCGCCTGCTGCACCTCGGGTGCAATGTCCAGATATTTGTTCATGTTCATAGTCAAAAACCTCCTTGGTTGTGTCGGTCAGATTGGTTCGCCTATATTGTAAAAGGTTTTCCGGAATTGTCAAGCATAATCCAGCAACAGAAGCACCGGCAAAAACGCACAAAAAGGAGACCGCCGAAGCGGTCTCCCTGGTTGCGTATCGGGAATGGGTTACGCCGCCTTCAGAACCTGCGTCGGGATCTGCGTCGGCGCGGAGGGCTGCTCCGGCGTGTCCGGAGTCATCTTCAGGATCTGGTCCAGCGCAGTCTCGTAGAAGCTGCAGAACACCTGTGCAAGCTGCGCGCGGTCGAGGCTGCCGAGCGGGCTGAAGTGGCCGTCGTTGCCGACCATGATGCCGGCAAGGTAGCAGTAAGCGACCGCTTCCCGCGCCCACGAGGCCACGCTCGCGCCGTCGTCAAAGTTGGCAAGCGCGGACGCGATCCGCTCGTCGCTGATCAGGGACTCGCCGCCGCTGAGCCAGCCATAGAACATGACGGCCATCTCCTGACGGGTGATGGTGTCGTTCGGGCAGAAGGTGCCGTCGCCGCGGCCGGAGATGACGCCCGCATTGTAGGCCCAGATGACCGCATTGGTGTACCACTGGTCGGCCGCCACGTCCGTCAGCGGGCAGGTCTTGCCTTCCACGCTCGGCTCGCCTTCGGCCTCATAGAGCACCTGCGCGACCATGGCGCGGGTCGTCGTCACGCCGGGGGCAAACTTGCCGCCGCCGACGCCGGACATCAGGCCGGAAGCCTGCGCGAAGTCGACAGCCGGCTTGTACCAGCCGCTCTGCGCATCGGCGAACGTGTTGCCCACGATCTGCAGGTCACCCGCCGCCTTAACGACTGCCGGATAAACCGCCAGGCGCTCCGCCTCGGTCGCGGCCGCGTCCATCTTGGCGCAGGCCGCCGCATAGGCGCTGTAGCTCTCGGCCGTATAGGCGTCCTTGTCGAGGATCATCGCCTGCAGCACGGCATAATACGGTGCGATGCCCTGATCGACCGTGATGCGGCCGGCAGGCTCGGCATAAGTCTCGCCGATGACGCCCTTGAGCTCCTTCGTGATGTATTCCATGACCACTTCGTCCAGCGGCAGGCCGGTGTCGAACTGGTTGGTCGCCGCCGCGAAGGCGTAGTAGGTATCGCCGCCGCCGGCCACGAAGTTGTTCGTGACGACAGCGTAGGTGGCCGCCGGGTCAAACACCTTGCCGTTGACGTTGTCAATGGTCACGCGCTGGATGCTCTTCGGGCCGTAGTAGGTGGATTTGGGATAGGGCTCCGGGTTCGCGTCGTACTTCTCATAGGTCTTGACCGTGAAGGTCAGACCCGCCGCCTGCGGGAAGCCGCCGATGGATTCCGGCGTGCAGTACGTGCTGGCCTCGAGCGCCTCGAGCAGCTCGGCGCCGGTCACATAGACCACGGCGAGCGTGTTGCCGAACGGCAGCACGGTGTTGATGTCCTTCTTGGTGACGTCGCCGGCCTTGACGGTCGCGCGGATGCCGCCGCCGTTCGTGATGGCGACCACATTCTCCGCCGGGACAGAGATCGTCGCCTGCGTGCGGATCTTCCAGAGCATGGCGTCCGTGATCAGGTCGCCGAGGTTGGTCTCGGAGTCACGGTTGCCGTTGGGGGCCTTCGCGCCGTTGAGTTCCACTTCGCTCACGGCAAACTTCTCGCCGTAGGCCTTGTCAATGGGGTCGATGATGGCCTTGGCAGCCGCGGCGACCTTTTCGTCGCGCGTTTTGTAGTCAACGACGGTGACGGACTTGCCGTCGGCGTTCTTCTCGGTGTGCCAGATGGTCTTGAGCTCGTTGCCGACGATCTTCTTCGTGGCGTTGTCAATGGTGATGACGCCGATGTTGGCAAAGGCCGTGCCCGTGGACTGGATGGCCTCCTTGTTCGGGCCGGCGGTCATAACGGTGTGGGAGTGGCCGTCGATGATGAAGTCGATGCCTTCCACATTTTTGGCCAGATTATAGGAGGTGTAGGGCTCGGAGCTCTCGTCCACGCCCAGATGCGCGAGGCAGACGACGATGTCGGCGCCCTGCTCCTTGAGCGCGGCGACCTGCGCGGCCGCGCAGTCGTACAGCTCCTTGCCGTCCTTGCCGGCAAGGAACTTCAGGCCCTCAATGAGCTTGGGGTTGGCCTTGGTCTGCGCCTCGGGGGTCTCAAGACCGAAGAAGCCGATCTTCACGCCGCCCTTTTCGATGATGGTGTTGGCGTCAAAGATGGTCTTGCCGTCAGCGCCGAGCACATCGGCGCACAGGACTTTGAACTTGGCGGCCTTCATGTTCTCCGCCAGCTGGGCATAGCCGTAGTCAAACTCGTGGTTGCCGATGGTGGCCACGTCGTAGCCGGTGGCGTTCATCATGGTCACCGCGTCGGCGCCCTTGTTGACGCTGACGTAGACGGTGCCCTGGCTGTAGTCGCCGGCGTCGGCCAGAATGACCTCAGCGCCCTGCGCCTCATAGTCGGCCTTCAGAGATGCCATGGCCGCGTACAGGTCGATCGCACCGTGCACGTCGTTCGAGTGCAGGATGACGGTCTTGCCGTCCAGCGGCTTTGCCTCGCCGGCTGCAAACGCCGTGCACGACAGGCTCAGGACCAGGCACAGCACCAGCAGCAGCGAAAGCAGTTTCTTCGTGTGCTTCATGTGATATCCTCCATTATTTCAAATTTGGGGTATCGCTGTCTTGATTATAGCATCCCGCGCAGGGAATTGGGATGGGCTTTGTGCAAAAAGTGCATCAAATCCCGCGCGCAATTTGAACAAATTTATCCAGCAATTTTGTTCCAATTGTCAAATAACCAGGGCGCGTTCCGTTTTCACCATTTGCCGTTTGCAATCCCATGCGCGGTATGGTAAACTATTATGTCCAAGTTTTTTGAAAGGAGCCGAACGATGAGCTACGCAGACGAGGTCTTTATCCGCAACTGCCGCGACATTCTGACACACGGCGTCTGGGATACCGATCAGGCCGTGCGCCCCCGCTGGGAGGACGACGGTGCTCCCGCGCACACGGTCAAGAAGTTCGGCATCGTCAACCGCTACGACCTATCCCGGGAGTTCCCGCTGCTGACGCTGCGGCGCACCTACTGGAAGACCGCCGTGGACGAGCTACTGTGGATCTGGCAGCAGAAGTCGAACAACATCCATGACCTGCGCGGCCACATCTGGGACCAGTGGGCCGACGAGACCGGCTCCATCGGCAAGGCCTACGGCTACCAGCTCGGCGTCAAGCACCAGTACCCCGAGGGCGAATTCGACCAGGTGGACCGCGTGCTCTACGACCTGAAGCACAACCCCGCCTCCCGCCGCATCCTGACGAATATTTACACGTTCGAGGACCTGCACGAGATGGCGCTCTATCCATGCGCGTACTCGATGACGTTCAACGTCTCGGGCAATACGCTCAACGCCATCCTCAACCAGCGCAGTCAGGACATGCTCGCGGCGAACAACTGGAACGTCGTGCAGTACGCCGTGCTCGTGCACATGTTCGCGCAGGTGTCCGGCCTGCAGGCGGGCGAGCTGGTGCACGTCATTGCCGACGCGCACATCTACGACCGCCACGTGCCGGTCATCGAGCAGCTGATCCAAAACGAGCCGAAACCGGCGCCGCAGTTTTTCATCGACCCGGACGTGCATGATTTTTATGCCTTCACGCGCGACAGCTTCCGCGTCGAGGGCTACGAATACAGCGAGTTCACGGGGAAGATCCCCATCGCGGTGTAAGGGGGCAGGCAGATGGATGCGATCGTCGCCGTCTATGCCGACTGGGGCATCGGGGCCAGGGGCACGCAGCCGCTCGTGATCCCCGCCGACCGCCGCCGCTTCCGGGCGCTCACGATGGGCGCGGCCGTGATCGTCGGCCGGCGCACGCTGGACGATTTTCCCGGCGGCAGGCCGCTGCCAGGGCGCGAAAATCTCGTGCTCACGCGACAGAACATCACGATCGACGGCGCGCAGGTGGTGCATTCCCCGGCCGAGGCCGTCGCCGCCGCCGCGCAGTATGACCGCTGCTTCGTCATCGGCGGAGACAGCGTGTTTCGGCAGATGTTTCCCCACCTGACGCGCGTGTACGTCACGAAAATCGACTCAGCGCCCCACTCGGACGTGTTTTTCCCGGATCTGGACGCCGACCCCGCGTGGCGCTGCGTGTCGAGCGAGCCGCGCGCAGAGCACGACGGCGTGGGCTATCAATTCTGCGTGTACGAAAAAAAAGAAGTATAAAAAGCATGAAAAAGCCGCCGCTTTCCAACCTTGGAAAGCGGCGGCTTTTTTCTGCCCTCACCCGGCGAGCACCGTGAGCGAGAGCGCATTGATGCACATGTGGAAAAACACCGGCGGCCAGATCGAGCGCGTCTGCTCATAGCAGAACGTGAGCGCGGCCGACACCGGCACATACGCCAGCGCCGAGAGCAGCAGCTTCGGCTCCTGATATACGAGCACATACTGCCAGACGTGGTAGAGCGAGAAAAGCGCGATCGACGCGGCATAAGCCCAAAAGCGGCTCTTCGGCCGGATGGTGCCAAAGACCACGCCGCGAAACAGGCACTCCTCCACGAGCGGCGCCATGAGCACCGCGACGGCGATCATGCGCTTGTAGTCCGTCCGGGCAAGGCCGCTCACGGCGTCGTTGTTCGGCACGGGCAGATCGCCGATGAGGCTCGTGCCGAGCTGCAGCACGAGCGAGAGCAGCACGTCGATGCCGTAGGCGGCAAGCATCATGCCGATGCAGCGCAGGATGCTGCCGACCATCGTGTCAAAGCTGCGGCGCAGAAACCGCCACATGGCGATGAGCGTGAGCACGAGGCCGCAGAGGTAATACAACACATTGCACGTCACGTCCGATGGCAGTTTGCCAAGCACCGCCATGAGCAGTGCGCCGATCGTCAGCGGCAGCACGACCGCATGGATGGGAAAGTAGACCCAGCCCGCGATGCGCGCGCCGCGGGGCATGGGGTCTGTCCACGCCGTGTTGGGATGTTGCACGTCAGCCCCTCGCTTTCTGCTGCAGCTCAAAGAGCAGGCGCATGGCCTCGAGCGGCGTGATGGTGTTGAGGTCGATGCCGCGCAGCTCCTCGGCAATTTCATCCCCGGCCGCGTCGCCGAGCGTCATCTGCGCCGCGTCCTCCGCCGCGCGGGCGGGCGCAGGCAGCTCCACCGCGCCGGACTCCAGCTCGCGCAGGTAGGTCTTGGCCTTCGTGATGATCGCATCGGGCACGCCGGCCAGCTTGGCGACCTCGATTCCGTAGCTGTCGTCGGCCGCGCCGGCGACGATCTTGCGCAGGAACAGCAGCGTGCCGCCCTGCTTTTTGGCCGTGATGTTGTAGTTGCGCACGCCGGGCAG
>CAKTNQ010000055.1:0-7142 GCA_934589185.1 uncultured Oscillospiraceae bacterium
ATCAACGGCGCGCTCATCGCCGCCGTGCGCATGATCACGGGCATCCGCCCGCTCGTCGTCGGCCCCGGCATGAAAACAGGGCTGAACATCGCGCTCGACAATCCCGCCACCATGGGCAGCGACCTCGTCGTCGGCGCGGCCGCCGCGCTGGCCATCCATAAACCGCCGCTCATCATCATCGACATGGGCACGGCCACCACCATGACCGTGATCGACCGCGAGGCGCGCGTGCTCGGCGGGGCCATCATCCCCGGCGTGGGCATCTCGCTCGAGGCGCTCGCGAGCGGCACGTCGCAGCTGCCGCACATCTCGCTCGACGCGCCGAAAAAGTGCATCAGCACCGACACGGTCGAGGCCATGCGCTCCGGCAGCGTCTACGGCACGGCCGCCATGCTCGACGGCATGATCGAGCGCATGGAGGCCGAGCTCGGTGAGCCCGCCGCCGTCATCGCGACCGGCGGCCTCGGCGGCTGCATCATCCCGTACTGCCGCCGCGAGATCACGTATGATAAGAACCTGCTGCTCAACGGCCTGTGGGCCCTGTATCAGAAGAATAAGCGTAAGCGTTAAGTGCGCGCACCGACGCCGCGGCGTCACGGAGACAGCTCCGTGACGCCGCTGTTTTTTCATCCGTACCCATAAGCCTTCTCCTCGAAGGGAAGGCTTGAACCCACCTCGGGCTCCCCTGCTGCGCAATTTCACAGCGCAGCAGCGACACCCCCCCAAACATAGAACAAACCCCAGACGGCAAGCCGCCTGGGGTTCGTTCAATAGAGAGGAGAATATGAGGAGGGAGAAACTAGCAAATTAAGAGAGATCGTTCGTATCGACGAGTCGGACGTCGACGTCGAACGTTTTGCCGTCGCGGTAGATGGTCAGTGTGACGGTGTCGCCCACCTTCAGCCCGTCCTTGACGGCGCTGACATCATAGGTGGTGGTCACGGCCTGACCGTTGACGGCCAGCAGCATATCGCCGGACTGGATGCCCTTTTTCTCGGCGTCCGAGCCCTCGGCGACGGCGCTGATATACAGCCCCTCGGGCAGATCGTAGTATTCGGAAGCGGCGGAGGACACAGCGCCCACGGTGATGCCGATGCTCACGCGGCCGGAAACACGGCCGTCCGAGAGCAGCGCATTGACGATCGGGCGGATGGACGCGGTCGGGATCGCGAAGCCGATGCCCTCCACGCCCGTGGACAGGGCCTTCATGTTCGTGATGCCGATCACCTGCCCATACATATTGATGAGCGGGCCGCCGGAGTTGCCTTCGTTGATGGCGGCATTGGTCTGCAGGAGCGTCATGCTGTGCCCGTTATAGACCATGTCGCGGTTGATGGCGGAGATGATGCCGTTGGTCATCGTCCAGCGCAGCTGTTCGCCGAGCGGGTTGCCGATGGACACAACGTCGTCGCCGACCTGCAGGGAGCTGGAGTCGCCGAATTCGGCGGGCGTGAGGCCCTGCGCCTCGATCTTGAGCACGGCGATGTCGCTCACGGCGTCCGCGCCGACGAGCTTGCCGGTGTACTCGGTACCGTCCGAGGTCGTCACGGTGACGGCCTTGGCGCCGTCGAGCACGTGCGTGTTCGTGACGATGTAGCCGTCGGCAGTGAGCACGACGCCGGTGCCGGTGCTGTATTCGCCGCGGCTGATGTCGGCATGGATGCCGACGACGGACGGCAGGCACTTGGCATACACGCTCTGCAGCGAGAGCGCGCTGCCCCCGGCGGGCTGGAGCGTCATGGTCACGCTCGGATCGGTCGGCGCGGCCGGCAGCTCGTTCTTGCCGGTGACGGTGGTGTCATCGTCCGTGTCCTCGCGGGGGAGCGTCACGCTGCCGTGCTGGCCCGGCTCACCGTCGGGGGAGATCGCCTCCCGGCCGCGGCCGGCGAACACATAGCAGGACGCGATGATGAGTACGAGCACGCCGAGGACGATCATCGTGATCTTCAGCCCCTGATGGGACTTTTTCTTCGGCGCGGCGGCCTGCGATGGGCTCCAGTAGGAGTCGTAGCAGCCGGTGCCTGCGGTGTCGGTGCGGGGCGCGGTATAGCCGGCCTCATACCAGTCGGACTCCGGTTTGCGGACGTTGTCGTACATTGTGGTGTCCCTCCCAAGGAACGATTTGATGATAGCACGTGATTTTGTGCTGCTTATGAATGGAAAACAAACATTTTATGAATTCCGCGAACAAATCATGAACTCTTGCGCCCGCCTCGGCGGCCGGTGCTCTCGGGCTTGGCGGTGGGCTTGGGCGCGAGCTTTGCGAGCGTGAGCGTGAACACGAACTCCGTCACCCCGTCGCGGCTCGTAACGGCGATGTCCTCGCCGTGCGCGTCGAGGATGCTCTTGACCAGGTACAATCCGAGACCCACGCCGTCGCGGTCGAGGCTGCGGCTGCGGTCGGACTTGTGGAAGCGGTCGAAGATGAACGGCAGGTCATCGGGTGGGATGGTCTCGCCGTGGTCGCGCACGGAGATGTAGGCCTTGCCCTCCGACTTCCAGAGCGAGACGCACAGCGTGCTGCCGGGCGCGGCGAACTTGACGGCGTTGTCCATCAGGTTATAGAGCACGCGCGTGATGGCGTCGGGGTCGGCGAGCACCTGCATGGAGTCCTCGGGCAGCTGAAGGTCCACGTCGAGCTGCTTGTCGTCGGCGCGCGCCTCAAAGCTGAGCATGGTGCTGACGATCTTCTCCGAGATGTCAAACTCGCGCCGGCGCGTCAGATCCTCGCCCGTGCTCTCGAGACGTGACATGTCAAGCATGCTGCGCACGAGACGCGAGAGCCGGCGCGTCTCGTCGGCGATGGTGGCGAGGTACTTGTCCTCCTGATCCTTGGGGATCGTGCCGTCGAGAATGCCGTCGGCAAAGCCGGCGATGGTGGTCATGGGGGTCTTGAGCTCGTGCGAGACGTTGGCGATGAAGGCGTTGCGGCGCTGCTCGCTCGTCTCGAGCGAGTCTGCCATGGTGTTGAACGCCGAGATGAGCGCGCCGACCTCGTCGGTGCGTCCGTCGTCCGTGACGCGGGCGGAGAAGTCGCCGTGGGCGAACTTCTTGGCCGCGACGGCCATCTCGTCGAGCGGCTGGGCCATGCGCTTGCTCGTCACGAGCGAGAGCAGCAGCGCGATCATCATCACGGCGGCGGACGCGGCGAGAAACACCCACACGAACGTGCGCCAGCCGTCGATGATCGTGGCGCTGTTGGTGGCCACGAACACGTAGCCGACCACGCGCGCGGCCGCGCCGATGGTGATCGGCTGCGCGACGACGTAGTGCGCGGAGCCGTAAAACCCGCCGAGGCTCGTGATGAGGTTGAGCTTGCCGTCGCTGCGCAGCTGGATCATCGACGCGGTGCCGACCGTGCGGCCGAGGTGCTCGCAGGCGATGTTGCGGCACGAGCAGGACACGATCGTCCCGTCGGTGTCCGTGATGAAGATGTGGTTACCGGTAGATTGTGCAAGGGTGCTGATGACCATACGCAGGTCCCAGCTTGAAAGCTCACCGTCGCGCACGAGCGCCTGCGCGGCGTGGCTGACCTCCTCGGCGTTGGAGACCATGTTGTCGCGGTACTCGCTGATGACATAGCTGCGGCCGAGGAACACGAACGCCGTGCCGAGGATGAGGAAGCTGAACATGACCATGACGGCGGTCGCGGCGAAGTTTTTGAAATAAATGCTTTTCACTTACGTCTCTTCCGCTTCAAACTTATAGCCCACGCCCCAGACGGTCTTGAGCGCCCACTTGTCGGACACGCCCTCGAGCTTTTCGCGCAGGCGCTTGATGTGCACGTCGACGGTGCGGCTGTCGCCGAAGTAGTCGAAGCCCCACACCTCGTCGAGCAGCTGGTTGCGGGTGTAGACACGGTTGGGCGTGGCCGCGAGGTGGTACAGCAGCTCCATCTCCTTGGGCGGCGTGTCGATCTTTTTGCCGTCGACGATCAGCTCGTAGGAGTCGAGGTTGATGACGAGCTTGTCGAACGTGAGCTTCTTGCTCTTGGGCTTGCCGTCGTCGCCGGTGCGGCGCAGCACGGCGTGCACGCGCGCGAGCAGCTCCTTGACCTCGAAGGGCTTGACGATGTAGTCGTCCGCGCCCATCTCCAGGCCGGAGACCTTGTCCTCGGTCTCGCCCTTGGCGGTGAGCATGATGATGGGCATTTTCATGGTCTTGCGCAGCTCGCGGCAGACCTGCCAGCCGTCCATGACGGGCAGCATGATATCGAGCAGCACGAGGTCAGGCTGGATCTCCCTGGCCATCTCGACGGCCTTGCCGCCATCGGCCGCGTGCGAGACCTCGAACCCGTCCTTCTGCAGGTACAGGCGCAGCAGCTCTGCGATGTTGATATCGTCCTCCACGACGAGCACTTTCTGGCTCATGTGATGTTGCCTCCTTCGCCGGCGCGGGCCGCGCCGGGTATCATTTTCACAATTTATTCTTATTATAAAACAACGGGCACGGCATTTTCATGTCCAATCTGTAAAATCCGCGCGCCCACGACCCCCGCGCGCATGGAAAAGGCATTTACAAGACCGGAAAAATGTTGTATGGTTATCTGTATACATCATTTTGAACGAACAGCGAGGCAAACGCATGAATACCTATGGCGAACGCGTAAAAGTGACGATCTTCGGCGAGTCGCACGGTCCGGCGATCGGCGTCGTGCTCGACGGGGTCCCGGCCGGTGAGGCCATCGACATGGACGCCGTGCGCATCCAGATGCGGCGGCGCGCGCCCGGCTCGTCCGACCTGACGACCCACCGCTCGGAGACGGACGACCCGCTCGTGATGAGCGGCATCCTCGACGGCGTGACGACCGGCGCGCCGATCTCGGCCATCTTCCGCAACAAGGACCAGAACAGCGCGGCCTACCACCCGGAGATCCCGCGCCCGAGCCACGCGGACTACGCGGCGACCGTGCGCTTCGGCGGCCACGCCGACCTGCGCGGCGGCGGCCCGTTCAGCGGCCGGCTCACGGCGTGCCTGGTGTTCGCCGGGGCGGTCTGCCGGCAGATCCTTGAGCGCCGCGGCATCACGATCACGGCCAACGCCGTGCGCGTCGGCCAGGCGACGGGCAAAGAGCTCAACTTTGACATGAAGCGCGCCATTCTCGACGCGCGCAGCGCGGGCGATTCCGTCGGCAGCGAGCTTGAGTGCGTCGTCACGGGCGTGCCCGCCGGCGTCGGCGGGCTGCTCTTCGGCGGCATGGAGAGCCGCATCGCCGGCATGCTCTATGCCATCCCCGGCGTGAAGGGCGTGGAGTTCGGCCGCGGCTTCGCCCTCGCCGAAATGCGCGGCAGCGAGGCCAACGACCCCATCCGCCTGAAAAACGGGCGCATCACCATGGCGTCCAACAATGCCGGCGGCATCAACGGCGGCATCACCAACGGCATGCCGCTCGTCGTGCGCATGGCCCTGCGGCCAACGCCGTCGATCGCGTGCGAGCAGCCGTCGGTCGACCTGACCACGATGGAGGAGACGCCGCTGCGCATCAACGGCCGGCACGACCCGTGCCTCGCCCCACGGGCGATCCCGGTCATGGAGGCCGCGCTCGCCTGCTGCGTGCTCGACGCCATGCTCGACACCGCCGCCACGATCTGAGAAAGGAGTTCCACATGGACGAAAACAAGACCCCGGCTCAGCAGGCCCCCGATACGGCCGCACCGGAAACCACGAACATCGAACAAACCACCCAGCCGGAGACCACCCCGGCCCCGGAAGTCACGGCCACCCCGGAGACCACGGAGACCCCAGAGGCCCCCGCGCAGAAGGCCGAGCACGGCGCGCGCTGGCGCCACGCGCTCTGGCGCGGCATCGCGGGCGTGCTGGCGGCCGTAGTGCTGCTGGCAGCGTCCGGCTTCGGCGTGTTCCGTCTGGGCAAGGGCGCGCAGAGCATTTCCGGCGCGTTCGACGCCGACCCCGGCACGTTCGTGCAGCACGACATCGTGTTCATCCTCAACACATTTGACGACCCCGCCGGCGGCAGCGCACAGTACGCCGTCGTGCCCATCGGCGGGCAGCTCGTGGCCTTCCGCTTCCCCGCGCGGTGGGACGCCTCGGTCCAGACCATTGCCGACGCGACCACCAGCATCCTGCAGGGCCAGAGCCGCTCCATCGACAGCTTCATCCGCGTCACCGGCACGGTCAAGGCCATGCCGGAGGCCGTCTCGTCCGAGCTCTACAGCTGGTATACGGACAACCATGACTACCTGCAGCAGATCGGCGCCATCGGCGACAGCGACGACGCGGCCGACTACCTGCCCGACGCCATCGTGCGCGTGGACTACGTCGGCGGCATCCCACAGGGCTGGGTCGAGGGGCTGACGGTCGCGGCCGTCGCCTGCCTGATTTACGCCATCGTCGTGCTCATCCGCATCCTCTGCGGCAAGTACGACGAGGTGAAGCTGCCGGACATCACGTTCGAGCTCGTGGACATGACGCCCGAGACTCCGGCCGAGCCGGAGGAGACTCCGGAAGCACCGGCCGAACCGGAGACCCCGGAGGCCCCCGCAGAATCCGAAAAATCCGAAGAAACCGAGGACACGCCCGATGCCTGATCACAAACTGTGCGTGCCGTGCCTGTTCGGGCTCGAGGGTCCGCTCGGCAACGAGCTGCGCCACATGGGCCTGCGTGACGTCATGCCCGAAAACGGCCGCGTGCGCTGCACGGGCACGGACGCGGACATCGCGCGCATGAACATCCGCTGCCGCTTCGGCGAGCGCGTGCTGCTCGAGCTGGGCAGCTTCCCCGCCCCGACGTTCGACGCGCTCTTCGAGGGTGTGAAGGCCCTGCCGTGGGCGCAGTACCT
This sequence comes from uncultured Oscillospiraceae bacterium, assembly GCA_934589185.1. GTDB lineage: Bacteria > Bacillota > Clostridia > Oscillospirales > Oscillospiraceae > CAG-103. Next base: position 6,801 of record CAKTNQ010000055.1, read on the forward strand.
GCCAGCAGACGCGGCCTTCCCCGTCAAGGGCTACAGTCTGGAGTCGGCCCTGCATTCGGTGCCCGACTGCCAGAAGATCATCAAAAAAGCCGTCGTCGAGTCGCTCAAGCAGCGCTATCATGTGAACTGGTTTGCCGAGACCGGCGTCCTGTATCAGATCCAGTTTTCGCTCGTGCACGACACGGCCACGCTCTATCTCGACACGACCGGCGCGCCGCTGCACAAGCGCGGCTACCGTCCGGCGCACGTGGCCGCGCCCCTGCGTGAGACGCTGGCCGCCGCGCTCGTGGACATCGCGGGCTACCGCGGCCGGGGCGACTTCTGCGACCCGTTTTGCGGCAG
>CAKTNQ010000056.1:0-7085 GCA_934589185.1 uncultured Oscillospiraceae bacterium
TCTCCGGTAACTTCCGTGGAGTATGTCCGCTGCCGCGCCTTTGCACGGCAGACAATCGGGCGGTTGAGTCAGCCAGCACTTGCGTATATCACCTGCGCGGCTGCATACCGGCGAGAGCCGGTTTGTTTTTCGGGCAGGGTTTGATACGCACGGAACGGTGTATGGCGATCTCATCCGTGCGAACCAGGCGGAGCCAATGCCGCCAAAAAAATTCGTAACGGAGGAAACAACATGGCAACCACGAGCAACAAGAAAATGATCCGTATCCGCCTCAAGGCCTACGATCACCAGCTGATCGACAAGGCGGCGGAGAAGATCGTCGAAACCGCAAAGCGTACCGACGCGAAGGTCTCCGGCCCCATTCCGCTGCCGACGAAGACCGAGATCGTCACCATCCTGCGCGCTGTTCATAAGTATAAGGACAGCCGCGAGCAGTTTGAGCGCCGCACCCACAAGCGCCTGATCGACATCATGAACCCGACCCAGAAGACGGTCGAGGCTCTGATGAATCTGGAGCTGCCGGCCGGTGTCGAGATCGACATCAAGCTGTAAGCACACCCCGTTAACCCTGCGCGCGAGCGCATATTTACAAACCCGCAGTCCGCAGCTTGCGTGTGCGGACGGGTCAAGTCAGCAGCCTCTGGCCATGAGCTAAGCGAGCTGACCAATAACCTGAAGGAGGAACATGTATGAAAACAGCCATCATCGGTAAAAAGGTCGGCATGACGCAGATCTTCGATGAAGCAGGCAAGGTCGTCCCCGTCACCGTGATCGAGGCAGGCCCCTGCACGGTCACCGGCAAGATGACCAAGGAAAAGGAAGGCTATGAAGCCGTCCAGCTCGGCTACGAGGACGTCGCCGAGAAGAAGCTGACCAAGCCCGAGAAGGGCCACCTGGACAAGGCGGGCGTCGGCTACAAGAAGCATCTCAAAGAGTTCCGTCTCGAGGACTGCGCCTCTGTCAATGTGGGCGATGTCATCAAGGCCGACACCTTCAAGGAAGGCGACAAGGTCGACATCACCGGCATCAGCAAGGGCCACGGCTACGCCGGCGTCATCAAGCGCTTCGGCCAGGGCCGTACCCCGACCTCCCACGGCGGCGGCCCTGTGCACCGTCACGCCGGCTCCATGGGCTCGAGCACCGATCCTTCCCGTATCTTCCCGGGTAAGAAGCAGGCCGGCCACATGGGCGTGGATCAGGTCACCGTCCAGAACCTCGACGTGGTCAAGGTCGACCCCGAGCTCAACATGATCGTTGTGCGCGGCGCGATCCCCGGCCCGAAGGGCGGCATTGTCTATATCAAGAGCACCGTCAAGAAGACCGTCGTCAAGAAGGGCGACGCCGGTATCAGCACCAACCCGCAGAAGGCCTCCGGTCGTAACCCGCAGAAGGCTTCTGCAAGAAAGTAAGGAAAGGAGAGAGCGAATATGCCTACTGCTAAGTTGTTTAATATGGCCGGCGATCAGGTCGGCGAAGTGGCGCTCTCCGAAGCCGTTTTCGGTGTTGAGCCCAACGAGTCCGTTCTGCACGATTCCGTGAAGAACCACCTGGCCAACTGCCGTCAGGGCACGCAGAGTGCGCTGACCAAGGGCGAGGTTTCCTACTCCACCGCCAAGCCCTGGCGCCAGAAGGGCACCGGCCGCGCACGCGCCGGCTACAAGGGCAGCCCGGTGTGGACCCACGGCGGTGTCGCGTTTGCGCCGAAGCCGCGCGATTACAGCTACACGCTCAACAAGAAGGTCAAGAGACTGGCTCTCAAGAGTGCGCTGAGCGCCAAGGCCGCTGCCGGCGAGATCCTCGTCGTGGACGGCATGGCTGTCGAAGAGATCAAGACCGCCCCTGTCAAGGCGTTCCTGACCAAGATCGGCGCCGACGGCAAGGCTCTGCTCGTGACCGAGCAGGTCGACGAGAAGCTCGTCAAGAGCTCCCGCAACATCCCCGGCGTGAGCAGCACCATCGCCACCATCCTCAGCCCCTATATGATCCTGACGCACCGCGTCCTGGTCGTTGACAAGGCTGCGCTCCAGAAAATCGAGGAGGTGTACGCATAATGAGAACCGCTTACGATGTCATTATCCGTCCCATCATCACCGAGCAGTCCATGGAAGACCTCGACATCAAAAAGTACACGTTCGAAGTCGCCAAGGACGCCGGCAAGGTTGAGATCAAAAAGGCCATCGAGGAGATCTTTGATGTGAAGGTCATCAAGGTCACCACCGCGACGATCCGTGCCAAGGAAAAGCGCGTCGGCGCCAACCCCTCCGGCATGACCGCCACCCGCAAGAAGGCCGTTGTGAAACTGTCCGCTGATTCGAAGAACATCGAGATCTTCGAGGGCATGGTGTAAGGGAGGAATTGAACAATGTCGATTAAAACCTATAAACCCACCACGCCTTCCCGCAGACATATGTCCGTTTCCGGCTTCGACGGTGTCGATAAGCACGCCAAGCCGCAGAAGGAGCTCGTGGAGGTCCTCAAGAAGCACTCCGGCCGCAACAGCTACGGCCGCATCACCGTCCGCCATCAGGGCGGCGGCAACCGCAAAAAGTACCGCGTCATCGACTTCAAGCGCGACAAGATGGACGTGCCCGCCACTGTCCTGCGCCTGGAGTACGATCCGAACCGCAGCGCTTATATCGCCCTGGTCGAGTACACCGACGGCGAGCGCCGCTACATTCTGGCCCCTGTCGGCCTGAACGTGGGCGACACCGTTCTGTCCTCCGCCGCGGCGGACATCAAGCCGGGCAACGCCCTGCCGCTGGCCAACATCCCGGTCGGCACCGTCATCCACAACATCGAGCTCTACCCCGGCAAGGGTGCGCAGCTGGTCCGCTCCGCGGGCGTCGCCGCGCAGCTCATGGCGAAGGAAAACGGCATGGCTACCGTCCGTCTCCCCTCCGGCGAGTACCGCAAGGTCCGCCTCAACTGCATCGCCTGCATCGGCCAGGTCGGCAATGTTGACCACGCCAACATCGCCATCGGCAAGGCCGGCCGCAAACGCCACATGGGCATCCGCCCGACCGTCCGCGGTTCCGTTATGAACCCGTGCGATCACCCGCACGGCGGCGGCGAAGGCAAAGCGCCTGTCGGCCGTCCCGGCCCGGTCACCCCGTGGGGCAAGCCGGCGATGGGTTACAAGACCCGCAAGAAGAAGAACGCGACCGACAAGTTCATTGTCAAGCGCCGCAACGCCAAGTAAGGAGGGAATAGGTAATGAGCAGAAGTGTTAAGAAAGGCCCGTTTGCCGCTCCCGAGCTGCTGAAGCGGGTCGATGAAATGAACAAGGCCGGCGAGAAGAAGGTCATCAAGACCTGGAGCCGTTCCTCCACGATCTTCCCGTCCTTCGTTGGCCACACCATCGCTGTCCATGACGGCCGCCGTCACGTTCCGGTCTATGTGACCGAGGACATGGTCGGACATAAGCTGGGCGAGTTCGCGCCCACGCGTACGTTCCGCGGCCACGCCGGCAGCAAGACTGTTGGAAAGTAAGGGGGAGAGAACATGGAAGAACTGAAAACTGCACGTGCCCAGCTGGTGCACGCCCGTATCGCTCCCCGTAAGGTCCAGATCGTGTGCGACATGATCCGCGGCAAGGACACCAAGGTCGCCGAGGCCTATATGGCCAACACGCCGAAGGCCGGCTGCGAGCTCATGCTCAAACTCCTCAAGAGCGCCTGCGCCAACGCGGAGAACAACTTCGAGATGGATCCGGACAACCTCTATGTTGCCGAGGCCTATGCCACGGCCGGCCCGATCCTCAAGCGCGGCCGCCCGAGAGCTCAGGGCCGTATGTACCGCATCAACAAGCGCACCAGCCACATCACCATCGTCGTGGCTGAGAAGGCATAAGGGAGGAGGCAGACGATATGGGACAGAAAGTTAATCCGCACGGCATGCGTGTCGGCGTCATCAAAGATTGGGATTCCCGCTGGTATGCCCGTGACGAGAAGGTCGGCGACCTGATCGTTGAGGACTACAAGATCCGTGAGTACCTGAAGAAGACCCTGTATTCCGCAGGCATCCCGAACATCGAGATCGAGCGCGACAGCGCGAAGGTCCGCATCTATATCCACTGCTCTCGTCCGGGCGTTGTCATCGGCAAGGGCGGCGCGGAGATCGAGCGCATCCGCCTCTCCGTCGAGAAGATGATCGGCAAGCCGGTCGCTCTCTCCATCGTGGAGGTCCGCACGCCGGATACGAACGCGCAGCTCGTCGCCGAGAACATCGCCGCGCAGCTCGAGAAGCGCATCGGCTTCCGCCGCGCGATGAAAAACGCCATGGGCCGCGCCATGAGAATGGGCGCCCGCGGCATCAAGATCATGTGCTCCGGCCGTCTGGGCGGCGCCGAGATCGCCCGCACCGAGTGCTACCACGAGGGCACCATTCCGCTGCAGACCATCCGCGCGGACATCGAGTACGGCTTCGCTGAGGCTGCCACGACCTACGGCCGTGTCGGCGTCAAGGTCTGGATCTACAAAGGCGAGATCCTCTCCCAGAGCCTGCGCACCACCCCGCGCACCATGGATCTGAACAAGCGCGACGACCGTCGCCGTGACCGCCGTGACGGCGATCGCAGAGGCCGCGGCGGCTACAACCGCGACCGTCGCGACGGCAACCGCCAGGGCGGCCGTCCGGGCTACCAGGGCGGCGGACGTCCCCAGGGCGGCAACCGTCCGCAGGGCGGCTACAACCGCGGCCCGCGTCCGGCAGCTCCCGCTGCTCCGAAGGAAGGAGGCAACAACTAATGCTGATGCCGAAAAGAGTGAAGTACCGCAGAGTGCAGCGCGGTCGTATGACCGGCAAGGCCCTGCGCGGCAATAAGGTGACCTATGGTGAGTTCGGCCTGCAGGCGCAGGAGCCGGCCTGGATCACCTCCAACCAGATCGAGGCGGCCCGTGTCGCCATGACCCGTTACACCAAGCGTGGCGGTCAGGTCTGGATCAAGATCTTCCCCGACAAGCCGGTCACGCAGAAGCCGGCCGAGACCCGCATGGGTTCCGGTAAAGGTTCTCCTGAGTACTGGGTCGCCGTCGTGAAGCCCGGCAGAGTTCTGTTTGAGATTGCTGGTGTGCCGGAAGAGGCTGCCCGTGAGGCGCTGCGTCTGGCCAGCCACAAGCTTCCCTGCAAGACGAAGATCGTCAAGAAGGAAGACACTGAGATTGGTGGTGAATAAGATGAAAGCTAGTGAAATTCGCTCCATGTCCGCCGCTGAGCTGGAAAGCAAGCTGGTCGAACTGAAGAAGGACCTGTTCATGCTCCGTATGCAGCACGCTACCAATCATCTTGACAACCCCGTTAAGATTTCTGCTGTGCGTCGCGACATTGCCCGAGTCAAAACCGTGCTCCGCGAAAAGCAGCTCGAGCAGTGAGGAGGTAAGTGAGAATGAACGAAATGAGAACGACTTCCCGCAAGACCCGCGTCGGCAAAGTGGTGTCCGACAAGATGGACAAGACCATTGTCGTCATCGTGGAAGACCACGTGGCGCACAAAGTCTATAAAAAGATCATTGGCGAGACCTACCGCCTGAAGGCACACGACGAGAACAACGAGTGCCACGTCGGCGATATCGTCCGCGTGATGGAGACCCGCCCCCTGTCCAAGGACAAGAGATGGCGCGTGGTCGAGATCGTGGAAAAGGCGAAGTAAGGAGGCAACAACATGATTCAGCAGGAAAGTTATCTGAAGGTTGCCGACAATACCGGCGCCAAGGAAATCAAGTGCATCCGCGTTCTCGGCGGATCCAAGCGTAAATACGCCAGCATCGGCGACGTGATCGTCGCTTCCGTGCGCAAGGCGGCCCCCGGCGGCTCCGTCAAGAAGGGCGACGTCGTCAAGGCTGTTGTTGTCCGCACCGCGAAGCCGGTCCGCCGCGCGGACGGCACCTATGTGCGTTTCGATGAGAACGCCGCCGTCCTGATCAACGGCGAGGATAAGAACCCCCGCGGCACCCGTATCTTTGGGCCCGTCGCCCGTGAGCTCCGCGACAGTGACTTCACGAAGATCCTGTCTCTGGCTCCCGAAGTTATTTGAGGAGGGCGCAGAACATGAACATCAAAAAAGACGATAAAGTCGTTGTCCTGTCCGGCAAGGACAAGGGCAAGGAAGGCAAAGTCCTGTCTGCTGACCCGAAGGGCGGCAAGCTGATCGTGGAGGGCGTGAACGTCGCCACGAAGCACCAGAAGCCGAAAAATCAGCAGGATCAGGGCGGCATCATCAAGACCGAAACCCCGATCTATGCCTGCAAGGTCATGGTCGTCTGCCCGAAGTGTGGCAAGCCGACCCGCATCGCGCACAAGATCACGGACGGCAAAAAGGCCCGCATCTGCAAAAAGTGCGGCGCCGAACTGTAAAGGAGGGAGCAACGAACTATGGCAAATATGCCTTCTATGAAGAAGAAGTATGTGGAGGAAGTCGCTCCCGCTCTGATGACGAAGTTCCAGTACGCGAGCGTTATGCAGATCCCGAAGATCGAGAAGATCGTCGTCAGCGTCGGCTGCGGCGACTGCAAGGATAACGCCAAGGCGCTCGACGCCGTCATCAAGGACATCACTGCGATCACCGGCCAGCATGCGGTCGCGACCGTCGCCAAGAAGAGCGTCGCGAACTTCAAGCTGCGTGAGGGTATGCACGTCGGCGTGAAGGTCACGCTGCGTCAGGACCGCATGTGGGAGTTCCTGGACCGCCTGTTCAACATCGCGCTGCCCCGTGTCCGCGACTTCCGCGGCATCTCGGCCGACGCGTTCGACGGCCGCGGCAACTACAGCCTCGGCCTCAAGGAGCAGATCATCTTCCCCGAGATCGAGTACGATAAGATCGAGAAGCTCCGCGGCATGAACATCGCCATCATCACCACCGCCAAGACCGACGAGGAAGCACGCGAGCTGCTCAAGCTCATGGGCGCCCCGTTCGTCACCAAAGCATAAGGGAGGAGCGACACAATGGCTAAGAAATCTATGATCCTCAAGCAGCAGGCGCCTGCGAAGTACTCCACCCGCCAGTATAACCGCTGCAAGATCTGCGGCCGTCCCCACGCTTACCTGCGCAACTACGGCATCTGCCGTATCTGCTTCCGTGAGCTGGCGTA
>CAKTNQ010000057.1:0-6589 GCA_934589185.1 uncultured Oscillospiraceae bacterium
CGACGCTCACCGTGCTGCTGAGCCTGCAGCTCGACCAGATGCTCCACGGACCGTGGCGCGCGCTCGCCGAGAGCATCCGCGCGACGCAGGACGTGTCGCGCTTCGGCGCCGAGGCCGCAAAGGGCATCGGCTTTCTCGGCGCGGGCACAATCATCATCACCGCCCGTCAGCAGGTCAAGGGCCTGACCACTGCCGCCGGACTCTGGGCGAGCGCGTGTCTGGGCCTTGCCATCGGCGCGGGGTTTTATTCCTGCGCGTTCATCTGCATCGCCTACATGGCGGCCTGTATGTACCTGCTGCCGCCGCTCGAGCGGCGCATGACCCGCCGCGCGCACCACATGAACATCAGCCTCGAGATCGAGAGCATGGAAAAGCTCGGCACCGTCGTCGGGCACCTGCGCGCGCAGGGCGTGCGCATTTTTGACTTTGAGGTCAACCGCAGCGGCTCGGCCGCGCTGCCGAACTTCCTGTGTCAGTTCAGCGCCGTGCTGCCCGACCGGCGTGACCACCCCGAGCTGCTGGCGGAGCTGTCGGCGCTCGACGGCGTGATCCTCATCGAAGAGATCTGAGAAAGGAGGCTGTGCCATGCTGCATTGTTTTGACCCCATCCGCACCCTGAGCTTCTGGGCCATTCTCGTCCGGCTGACGCTGGCCGTCGTCTGCGGCGGCGTGATCGGCGCCGAGCGCGAGACGAAGCGCCGCCCCGCAGGCTTCCGCACGCACATCCTCATCTGCCTCGGTGCCGCCATCACCACGCTCACGAGCCAGTACCTGCTGCTCTCCCTGCACCTGTTTACCGACGTCGCGCGTCTCGGCGCGCAGGTCATCTCCGGCATCGGCTTCATCGGCGCGGGCACGATCATCGTCACGCGCGACAAGCGCGTCAAGGGCCTGACCACGGCCGCCGGGCTCTGGGCTGCGGCCATCATCGGCCTCGTCTGCGGCGCGGGCTATGTCGAGTGCGCAGTCTTTGCCACGCTCGTCGTGCTCGTGGTCGAGCTGGTGCTCATCCGGCTGGAGTTCAAGCTCACGAGCAAGAGCACCGACCTCACGCTCTACATCGAATATGCGCACGCCGTGTGCATGGAGTCCGTGCTCGCCCTGCTGCGCGCTCGACGCGTCCAGGTCGAGAATCTCGAGATCAGCCGCATCGCGGACACCGACGCCCCCGACGCGCCGCACCACTACTGCGCGCTCATCCCCATCCACAGCCGCGCCCCGCTGCGGCCCGGCGACCTGCGCAACGATCTGGCTGCGCTGCCGGACATTCTGACCGTCGAGGAAATGTGAAGCGAACAGAAAGCAAGGGCGGACGCCGTTTGGCGTCCGCCCTTGCTGCATCTTCAATATCCACTGCTGACCACGTGCCAGCCGCTGCCGCGCCGCTCGAGCACGAAGGGCCAGTCGGTATAGGTCTCGCCGGCGGTCAGGCCGCTGCGCCGCCCCGGGTCGCGCGCATACACGCTCGCAAGCAGCACGATCGTGCCGCCGTCGTCCTCCGCGCCCGCGCCGGCCAGCCAGCACGTCTGGTACGCTTCGTTGTACGCCAGACGCACCATGGCGCAGCCGCTGTGCCCGCGGTGAAATGCGCGCATGGCCGCGTCCATCGCGCCGCGGATGTCCTCGTCCGAAAACCGCTCCGACGTGCCGGCGACGATCTCCACGCCTGACGTGTCGCCCCGCTGCGCGCACCCGGTCAGGCCCGTGAGCAGCAGTGCCGTGAGCAGCAGCACCGCGATGTTTCTCTTTCGCATCGTCTCGCCTCCCGCCTCAGCGCAGCGTGCCGAGGTAGCCCTCCAGGATCAGGCTCGCCGCCACGGCGTCGACCGTCTGGCGGTGCTTTTTCTCCTTGCGGCCATTGGCGTGCAGGATGCCGTGCGCCTCGATGGAGCTGCGCCGCTCGTCCCAGAGCACGACCTCGCGCCCCGTCGCATCGGTGAGCCGCTGCGCGACCATGCGGCTCTTTTCCGCGCGCGGGCCCTCGGTGCCGTCCATGTTTTTCGGCAGGCCGAGCACAATGCGCTCCACACCCTCGGTGCGCACCACGTCCGCGATCGCATCGACCGCCCGGTCGAGGTTCCACTCCGTGAGCGTCCATGCCCGGCCGCATAGCGTGGCCGAGGCGTCCGAGAGCGCGAGCCCGATGCGCGCGTCGCCGTAATCAATGCCCAGAATTCTCATCGTTCTCCCTCCGCAGATACGTGCGGATCGCACCCGCCATATACAGCGAGCCGACCGCGCAGATAACTTCCTCCGGCGCCGCGTGTGCCAGCGCCAGCTCTGCCGCCTGCGCGGGTTCCGCGCAGACCGTAACCGGTTTTCCGAATCGTTTCAGATAGTCCCCCAGCTCCGCCGCCGGCAGCGCGCGGGGCGAGAGCGGCGTCGCGGCGATGTACGCCGCCGCCTGCGCGTCGAGTGCGGCGAGCATGGCGGGGTAGTCCTTGTCCGCCAGCACGCCCACGAGCAGCGTGATGCGCCGGCCGGGAAAATAGCGCGCGAGATTGTCCGCGACCGTCTGCGCGCACTGCGGATTGTGCCCACCGTCGAGCACAAACCACGGCGCGCGCCGCAGCAGCTCAAACCGCGCCGGCCAGCGCACCTGCGCCAGCCCCGCGTGCACGGCCGCGTCCGGGATGCGCCAACCGCGCGCGCGCAGCGCCGCCACCGTCTCGAGCGCGACGGCCGCGTTGCGCAGCTGGTGCGCACCGAGCAGCGGCAGCGCATATTCCGCGCCGCGGTAGGCGAAGGTCTGCCCGTCCACGCTGTCGGTCAGCGGCACGATGGCGGACGCGTCCGCCTCCGTGAGCGGGATGCCCCGCTGCGCGCAGAGTTCGCGCAGGACACGGCGCACCTCCGGCGCCTGCGGATAGCTGACGGCGCACGTGCCCGGCTTGAGGATGCCCGCCTTCTCGCGCGCGATCTGCTCGAGCGTATCACCGAGGATCTCCGTGTGGTCAAGGCCGATGTTCGTGATGACGGCGCACGCCGGCGCGGCGATGACGTTCGTCGCGTCGAGCCGGCCGCCGAGGCCGACCTCCAGCACCACAACATCGCACCCCCGCCGCCGGAACCACAGCATGGCCGCCGCCGTCACGAGCTCAAACTCCGTCGGCGGGTCGTCCATGGCGGTGATGCACGGCTTCAGCGTCTCGCACACGGCGGCAAACTCCGCGTCCGGCACCGGCACGCCGTTGACCTGCATGCGCTCAGCGAAGCGCTCTAGATACGGCGACGTGAACAGGCCCGTCGTATAGCCCGCCGAGCGCAGGATCGATGCGAGCATCGCCGCCGTGCTGCCCTTGCCGTTCGTGCCCGCGATGTGTACGAACTGCAGCCCGTCCTGCGGGTCGCCCAGGCGGTGCAGCAGCTCGCGCACGCGCGTCAGCCCCGGGCGGGAGCCGCGCCACTCCACGCCATGAATCAGCTCCATGGCCTCCTCGATTGTCATATCGCTGCACCTCCCATGCCAAAAATCAGATGCTGCGATTATACCACATTCCGCCCCGCGCGGCAACCGGGGTACTTGCGTTTTCGCGCCGCATGGGGTAAACTATTATCTTAACAACTTCTTGACGAACGGGGGCGAGGTATGGAAAACCTGATGATCTCGGCAAACGCCGTGCTGCCCATGTGCCTGATCATGGCGCTCGGCTACGGCACGCGCCGCCTCGGCTGGATCCGCCGCGAGGAGATCTCCGCCATCAACAAAATCGCATTCCGTATTTTTCTGCCGTGTTTGCTTTATTATAATGTATATTGCTCCGACCTGTCCGGCTCGTTTGACCCGCTGCTGATGGCCTATGCCGTGGGCAGCGTGCTGCTGACGTTCGGCCTCTCGCTCGGCTACACGCTGCTGACCGAAAAGCTGCCGGAGCGCCGCGGCGTGATGATCCAGGGCATGTTCCGCAGCAACTACGTCATTATGGGCATCCCCGTGGCGACGGCGCTGCTCGGTGCCGACCAGCTCGGCACCGTCTCGATCCTGATTGCGGTCGTCGTGCCGCTGTTCAATATGCTGTCCGTCGTCGTGCTGGAGGTGTTCCGCGGGCAGAAGCCGAAGCCGCTGCACATCCTCGGCCAGATCGCGAAAAACCCGCTCGTCATCGGCTCCGTGCTCGGCATCCTGACGCTGGCCGCCGGCATCCGCCTGCCACACATCCTCGAGCAGACCATCCAGAACATCAGCGCCATCGCGTCGCCCCTGCAGCTGTTCCTGCTCGGCGCGTTTTTCCAGTTTTCCGGCCTGAAAACCTACCGCCGCGAGCTGGTGACCGTGTCGGCCGCCAAATTGATCGTCGCGCCGGGGCTGTTTCTCGGCCTGGGCGCGCTGCTCGGCTTCCGGGGCGTGGCGTTCGTGTCGCTCATCGGCGTTTTCGCCTCGCCGACCGCCGTCAACTCCTTCACCATGGCGCAGCAGATGGGCGGCGATGCCGAGCTCGCCGGCGACATCGTGGTCACCACCTCGGCCGTGAGTATTCTGACCATGTTTTTGTGGATCTTTCTGTTCAAATCTCTTGGCGTGTTCTGAGCGCCGGGGGCTTCCCAAATTGGGCAAACCGGCGTATAATACCGTATTCGGATAATGAAAGCATAAAGAGGGCAAAACCATGAATTTTCGAATGATCGGGCAGGTCGTCGGCCGCGTGCTGTGCATCGAGGCCGCGCTGATGCTCCTGCCGATGATTGCAGCCTTGGTCTATGATGAATCTCCGGTCCCGTTTCTGATCACGATTGCCGTCACCGGCGGCATCGGGCTGGTCATGTGGCGCGTGCGCGCCAAGTCCGGCGGCATGACCGCGCGCGACGGTTTTCTGATCGTCGGCCTGTCGTGGATCGCCATGTCGCTGTTCGGCGCCCTGCTGTTCGTGCTCACGGGCGACATTCCGAACTACATCGACGCCCTGTTCGAGACGATCTCGGGCCTGACCACGACCGGTGCCAGCGTCGTCACATCGCCGGAGAGCATGACGCGCGGCGGCATGTTCTGGCGGCTGTTCACACACTGGATCGGCGGCATGGGCATTCTCGTGTTCGTGCTGGCCGTGCTGCCCATGAGCGGCAACCGGTCGATGCACATCATGCGCGCCGAGGTCCCCGGCCCGACGGTCGGCAAGCTCGTGCCGCGCATCCGCAAGACCGCCTCCATCCTCTACCTGCTGTATATCGCGCTCACGCTCGTGGAGACGGTTCTGCTCGTCGCCGGCGGCATGAGCTTTTATGACGCGCTGCTGCACGCGTTCGCCACGGCCGGCACCGGCGGCCTGTCCACGCGCGCGCTGAGCATCGGCTACTACAACAGCGCCTATATCGACATCGTCGTGGGCGTGTTCATGATCCTCTTCGGCGCCAACTTCAGCCTGTATTACCTCATTCTGCTCGGCAACATCCGCACCGCGCTGCGCAACGAGGAGCTGCGCTGGTTCCTCGGCGTGATCGCCTTTTCCGTCATCACGATCGCAGTTGACATCCGCAATCTCTACGGTGGCGTCGGCCACGCCCTGCGCTATTCGTTCTTCCAGGTCACATCGATCATCTCTACGACCGGCTTTGCCACCGCGGACTTCAACCTCTGGCCGGAATACTCCAAGTTCCTGCTCGTGCTGCTGATGTTTGTCGGCGGCTGCGCCGGCAGCACTGCCGGCGGTCTGAAAGTCTCGCGCGTGATGCTGCTGTTCAAGTCCTGCACGATCGAGGTCAAGAAAATGCTGCGTCCCCGCTGCATTGAAGAGGTCCGGCTCGATGGTAAGCCGGTCGACGGGCAGACCGTTTACAACGCGCTGACGTACTTCACGTTCTACATCATCATCCTGCTCATCGCAGGGCTGATTGTGTCGCTCGACGGGCTAGACTTCACGACGAATTTCACCGCCGCACTCTCGTGCCTGTCCAACGTCGGGCCGGGGCTCTCCCTTGTCGGACCGACCGGAAGCTTTGCCATCTTCTCGCCGCTGAGCAAGATCGTGCTCATGATCTGCATGCTGCTCGGCCGTCTGGAGATCTTCCCGCTGCTGCTGCTGTTCGTGCCGTTCACATGGCGCTGGAAATAAGCGCTGCCCGCGCCGGAATGCACATTGACCACAAGCAAAAATCCATACCGCCCCGCAAGTCTTATAACTTGCGGGGCGGTTTTTTCAAAGCTGCTCCGTGCCGAACAAGTGATGCAGCATTTCAAAGTCTTTGCGCAGCAGGAGAGCCTGAAGGGCGGGCCTTGCCCCCTCGGGCTCCCCTGCTGCTCTGTCTCACCACGCAGCCGCAATTGATCCTCCCAAAAACAGCGACAACCCCGCAGGCCAAAGCCTGCGGGGTTGCCTCCGCGTATCCGCGGTTGATTCCATCCGAGGCGGGCCTTGCCCCCTCGGGCTCCCCTGCTGCTCTGTCTCACCACGCAGCCGCAATTAATTCTCCCAAAAACAACGACAACCCCGCAGGCCAAAGCCTGCGGGGTTGCCTCTCTATGACGCTGCAAACGCAGCGATCAGTGTTTTTGGTTGAGACGCTGGAGAGTTGCGCCGTGGTCAGATCACTCCGACAGCTCTGCCTTCTTCTCGGCAGACAGCTTCTTGATCTTCGGGATGCCCCAGATGAACGC
>CAKTNQ010000058.1:0-5915 GCA_934589185.1 uncultured Oscillospiraceae bacterium
GCTTTTGCCAGGGCGGTGTGCGCGAGGGTGTCGCGGCCGATGACGGGCCCGGCAAACTGCAATGCCCAGCACAGCAGGATGCCAAAGCACACGCCGTTGACCGCGCCGAGGGCGGCGCCGCCAATGTCGTTGAGTTTCTCCCGGTTCGGGAGCTTGAAAGCCAGGTTCGGCAGGTTGCCGATCGCGGCCAGAATGAGCAGAATGAGCAAAAAGCCGACGGACGTGACGAGCACGTAGCACAGCCGCGCGCAGTAGACCTGTGTCATGGCGGTGCGCAGGGTGACGCCCTGCTCGTCGCGCATGGCGAGCGCGGCGCGGGCCATGCGCTGCGCCGGCCGGCCGGTGACGCCGGCGGCGGCAAAGCACTGCTCGGCATATTCCTGCGCGGTGTCTGGGTGCGCGGCGACCCAGTCCTCGCCCGAGAGGCCGGCGTCGTTATCCGGCAGCTCGGTGGTGACCACGTCGAGCTGGCCCTCAAAGTACCCGCCGGCAAACGGCTCCGCCACCGGCAGGAGCCGGTCGGAAAACAGGCCCGCGAGCAGCGCCGCGCCGTAGAGCGCGACGACGATGGCGGCCAGCTGCGCGGCACTGAGGATCAGCCCGCGGCGGTAGCCGCTCCAGATGGCGGCCAGAAATATGGCGGCAAGCACCACTGTCAATACGATCTTCATAGGTGTATCCCTGTTCTTTCTCTCTAGGCTGCGGGGGTCAGAAGGCGAGCACCTCAGCGCTCGAGCCACTCACGAGCAGCGCCGCGCCCCGGCGCAGCAGCACCGAGCGGCGGACGCCGAGCAGATTCTGCTCGACGGACTTGATCTCATCGAGCTGCTGGTTATAGAGCGTGAGCCGGTCGCTGTACTGCACGAGCACCTGCTTGCCGTTGACCGACAGGCTCGTGACGGCGCCGGACGTGTCGCACTTACCGAGCGCATTGCCGGAGGCATTGACCGTGACGAGCTGCTCGGCGCTGCCGGAACGGTAGCGGCTGAGCGCGAGGGTGACAAAGCCGTCGCCCTCGGCGGCATAGTCGTACAGGTACAGGTCGCCGAAGGGGTACTCGGCGGTGAGCTTTGCGTTATCGTCAAAAAAGGCCAGGCGCGTCTGCGACACGCAGCAGACCTTGCCGCCGCGCCAGAAGAGGTCGGCAAAAAGCTCGTCGGCGCACTCTGCGCTGCCGCGCTCGTCGGCGCTCGTGAGCGAGAACGTGTGCACGACGCTGCCGGAATCCTGTAGGCAGAGCGCGGCGAGATACTTCCCGTCCGGGCTCACGGCGGCGCGCACGAGGTAGCCCGTGCCGGAATACCAGACATAGACGGCCTTGCCGGAGGTGTCATACACCGTGACGGCGCCCTTATAGCCCGCGGCGTCTGAGCAGACGGCGAGATAGCCGCTGTCGCTCAGGTCGGCGCTGATGATCTCGCCGGCGGGCTCGATGTCGGTCTTATTGCCCTTGAAATCCGCCACGCACAGCGTCGTGCCGCCGATGTCATAGGCGCACACGCGCTCGCCGCCGACGGAGATGCCCGGCTGTGAGAGCGTGAAGATCTCATGCAGGACGGTCTTGCCGCTGTCATCGAGCAGCTGCAGACCGCTCGAGGACACGACCGCAAGACGGCTGTCCACCGTGCGGAAGGTGCGGCTGGCGCTGGAGTCGAACGTGTAGGGC
Source organism: uncultured Oscillospiraceae bacterium (assembly GCA_934589185.1). Taxonomy (GTDB): domain Bacteria; phylum Bacillota; class Clostridia; order Oscillospirales; family Oscillospiraceae; genus CAG-103. Next base: position 1,667 of record CAKTNQ010000058.1, read on the forward strand.
GCGCTGTCGTCCAGATAGTCGCTCGCCGAGCCGGGCCGGTCGCGCAGCAGCAGATACAAAAACAGCAGCACGGCCAGCACGCACACCGCCACGATGACGGTCTGCCGCAGCCTGGGATTGTGTTTTCGGTGGTCGTTCATGGACATTCCTCCCCTATCCGCCGGGCGGACGCGGTGTCAGGCCTGATTCATCATATCGCCGACGGCGCCGTCGTACCACACGCGGTTGAGATACAGCCCCTGCGGGGGCATGGTCGGCCCCGTGAGGCGCCGGTCGCGCGTGGCCAGCAGCGCCGGGATGGCCTCCGGCTCGATTTTGCCGTAGGACGCGTAGACCATGGTGCCGACGATGGCGCGCACCATATTATACAGGAAGCCGTCGGCACAAACGGCGATGGAGATGAGCGGACCGTCCCGCTCGGCGCGGCACCAGTGCACCGTGCGCACGGTCGTGCGCGTCTCGGTGCCGACGGAGCGCACGGCGGCAAAGTCGTGCGTGCCCTCAAAGGCGCGGCCGGCGCGCGCGAGCCGCTCAAAATCCAGCGGCTGGGGATAAAAGCAGACGCGGTGCTCCAGAAACGCATCGCGGATGCGGGAGTTGTAGATCTGATAGACGTATTCCTTCTGGATGCACGAGCCGATGGCGTTAAAGTCCTCCGGCGCGGTGACGGCGTCGACCACGGCGATGTCCGCCGGGAGACGGGCATTGACCGCGAGGGGCACCCGGTCGATCGGGATCGTGCAGTCGGTACGGAAATTGGCGCAGTAGCGCTTTGCGTGCACGCCCGCGTCCGTGCGACCGCAGCCGACGACCTTGATCGGTTCGCCGCAGACCTTCGTGAGCGCGCGCTCCAGCGTTTCGGCGACGGTGACGTCCGTCTTCTGCACCTGCCAGCCGTGATAGGCTGTGCCGTCATACTGCAGGCGCAGGGCGATGTTGCGCCTCACAGGCCGAACCTCGCGAGCACGATCACGCCGGCGAGCACGAGTGCGCTCCAGACCATGGCCAGTGTGTCGCGCGTGCACCACGTGAGCTGCTTCATGCGCGTGCGGCCCTCGTCGCCGTGATAGCAGCGGCACTCCATGGCCACGGCCAGCTCGTCCGCGCGGCGAAACGCCGACACGAACAGCGGCACGAGCAGCGGCAGCAGCGCGCGGGCGCGCTGAAAGAGGTTGCCGGTCTCAAAATCGGCGCCGCGCGCTTTCTGCGCGGACATGATCTTGTCCGTCTCCTCGATGAGCGTGGGGATGAAGCGCAGGGCCATGGACATCATCATGCTCATCTCGTGCACGGGCACTTTGAGCTTTTTGAGCGGGCCGAAGAGGATCTCCATCGCGTCGGTGAGCGCGATGGGCGACGTGGTATACGTCAGCAGGAACGTGCCTGCGATGAGCATCGTGATGCGCAGGACCATGAACACGGCGCGCACGAGGCCCTCATAGGTGATCGTGATCTTCCAGAAGGACACGAGCTCGCGCCCGGGCGTGAAGAAGATATTGAGCACGGCCGTGAGCGCGATGATGATCCACAGCGGCTTGAGGCCGCGGAGGATGACTTTCAGCGGGATGCGCGAGAGCGCGATGCACACGCCCGTAATGACGAGCATGACAGCGTAGGACACGTAACTTTCCGCCGTGAACAGCGCCGCGATATAGACGATGGTCAGCAGGAGCTTGCAGCGCGGGTCGAGCCGGTGCACGATGCTGCTGCCGGGGAAAAACTGACCGAGGGTGACGTCCTTCAGCATACGCCCGCCTCCTTCCCGACGGCGAGCAGCGCGTCCGTGAGCTGCTCGAGGGTGTAGATCGACGGCGGGAGCGCAACGCCCCGGTCGCGCAGTGCCTGCGCGATGCGCGCAGCCTGCGGCACGTCGAGGCCAATGTCGAGCAGCTCCTGCGTGTGGGCAAAGACTTCTGCAGGCGCACCGTCGAAGGCGACGTGCCCGGCATGAAAGACGATGAGCCGGTCTGCGATGCGCGCGGCATCGTCCATGCTGTGCGTGACAAGCAGGACGGCCGAGCCGGTCTCGCGCCGGTAGGCGGCGATGTTTTCGAGCACGCCGCGGCAGCCCGCAGGGTCAAGGCCGGCCGTGGGCTCGTCGAGGATCAGCACCTTGGGGCGCATGGCGATCACGCCGGCGATGGCGATGCGGCGCTTCTGTCCGCCGGAGAGCTCAAGCGGCGAGCGCTCGAAGAGCGCCTCGTCCACGCCGGAAAAGCGCGCGGCCTCGCGCACGCGCGCATCGACCTCTTCCGTGGAGAGCTTGGCATTTTTCGGGCCGAAGGCGATGTCCTGATATACCGTCTCCTCAAAGAGCTGGTGCTCGGGATACTGAAAGACCAGCCCGACCTGAAAGCGCACGTCGCGCGTGGCGGCCTTGCTGCGGTGAATGTCCTCCCCGTCGAAGAGCACGGTGCCGGACGAGGGCGCGAGCAGCCCGTTGAGGTGCTGGATGAACGTGCTCTTGCCGGAGCCCGTGTGGCCGATGATGCCCACGAACTGTCCGGCGGGGATGGCAAGGTCAATATCGTCGATGGCGACTTTTTCAAAAGGTGTCCCGGCACTGTAGACGTGCCGGAGGTGATCCACCCGGATGATTGGCGTCATAATTTCGTTTCCTTTATCTATCGGTGAAGATCGGCGGTTACGGTTTCAGGGCGGCGGCGACGGCATCCGCACAGTCGGGCACCGTGAGCGCATCAATCGGCACGTCCATGCCGTGCTCGCGCAGCGCGTGCAGCAGCCGGACGGTGACGGGCGCGGTGAGACCCTCCCGTTTGAGCAGCTCGACCTGCGAAAAGACCTGCTTCGGCGCACCGTCGGCAACGACGGCGCCGTTTGAGAGCACGATGACGCGGTCGGCACCGATGCACTCTTCCATATGATGCGTGATGAGCACGACCGTGATGCCCTGCTCGCGGCAGAGTTTGGTGGCCGTGTCGATGACCTCGCGCCGGCCGGCCGGGTCGAGCATGGCCGTCGGCTCGTCGAGCACGATGCACTTGGGCTGCATGGCGATGACTCCCGCGATGGCCACGCGCTGCTTTTGCCCGCCGGAGAGCAGGTGCGGCGCGTGCAGGCGAAAATCATACATGCCGACCTGCTTGAGGGCTGCATCCACCCGCGCGCGTATTTCCTGCGGCGGGACGCCGAGGTTCTCGGGCGCGAAGGCCACGTCGTCCTCGACGACGTTGGCGACGATCTGGTTATCGGGATTCTGAAAGACCATGCCCACCGTGGCGCGCACGGCCAGAAGATTGTTCTCGTCGGACGTGTCCATGCCGTCGACATACACCTTGCCGCCGGTCGGCAGCAGGATGGCGTTGAAGTGCTTGGCGAGCGTGCTCTTGCCGGAGCCGTTGTGCCCCAGCACGGCCACGAACGAGCCGCGCGCGATCTCGAGCGAGAGGTCGCCGAGCGTGGGCTGCTCCTCGCCGGGGTAGGTAAAGGTCAGATGTTCGGTTCGTAAGATCGGTTCCATGGTGTTCCTTTCCGCTCAGCGCTCCCAGCGGCAGGTCGCCCCGCACGGCAGCACGAGACCGGACGCCGTGACCGGCAGGCCCAGCTCCTGCGAGGCGCTATGGCCGCCGAAGCGCCGGGTGAAGATGCTCTCCGAGAGATACGTGAGCACCGACGGGCTCAGGCCCGTGGTGTAGGAATTGATGATGACAAAGAGCGGATCGTCCGACAGCACGCCGGACACCAGCTCCACAAACGGCCAGAGGTTCGTCTCGAGCTTCCAGACCTCGCCGCCGGGGCCGCGGCCGTAGCTCGGCGGGTCCATGATAACGGCGTCATAGCGGCGGCCGCGGCGGATCTCCCGCTCGACGAACTTGCCGCAGTCGTCCACGATCCAGCGGATGGGCCGGTCGGCCACGCCGGAGGCGGCGGCGTTTTCCTTGCCCCAGGCGACCATGCCCTTGGCAGCGTCCACATGGCACACGCTCGCCCCGGCGGACGCGCACGCGACCGTGGCCGCGCCCGTGTAGCCGAAGAGGTTGAGCACCGAGACCGGGCGGCCGGCCGCGCGGATCTTCGCCATGGCGTAGTCCCAGTTGGCGGCCTGCTCGGGGAAGATGCCCGTGTGCTTGAAGTTCATGGGCTTGACGCGGAACGTCAGGTCCCGATAACGGATGTCCCAGCTCGGCGGGAGGGTGCGCTTGTCCCAGCTGCCGCCGCCGGTGTGGCTGCGGCTGTAGCGCCCGTCGGCCGTGCGCCAGCGGGGGTCGGTGCGCGGCGTGTCCCAGAT
>CAKTNQ010000059.1:0-5760 GCA_934589185.1 uncultured Oscillospiraceae bacterium
CAGGGCGCGGGCGTCGCGCCCGCCCTGTGCGCGCAGGGCGGCAGTGTTGGTTTCGGCCATGAAGATCCCTCCAGAAACGGTTTGCAATACCGGAATTTTTCCCATCCGGCGGGAAATCTATGCGGTGACAAGAAAAAATACTTGACACCCGCGCGGCCTTGGCGTATACTACTCGTGCTGTAAAGGAAAAATGGTTTACAGCGAGGAGGGACCCCACCATGCCGGATGAGACCGTGTGGCGCACGATGCTGTTCGATTTTTACGGCGATCTGCTCACGGACAAGCAGCGGGAGTATTACGACCTCCATTATAATCAGGACCTCTCTCTGGCGGAGATCGCCGCCAGCAGCGGCATTTCGCGCCAGGGCGTGTGGGACAACATCCGCCGCGCGGACGCCGCGCTGCGCGATACGGAGGCCCGGCTCGGTCTGGTGCAGCGCTTCGCTGCGCAGCGCACGGCCGCGGCCGCGCTGGAGGATACGCTCACGAAGCTGCGCGATACCGTCGGCGGCGACGCCCGGCCCCTGGCCGAGCAGGCGCTGCGGCAGCTTCAGGATCTGAAAGGATAGATACCATGGCATTTGAATCCCTGTCGGACAAGCTGACCGAGGCGTTCAAACGCCTGCGCGGCAAGGGCCGGCTCACGGAGGCCGACGTGAAGGAGGCCATGCGTGAGGTCAAGCTCGCGCTGCTCGAGGCGGACGTAAACTTCAAGGTCGTCAAGGACTTTGTGCGCAAGGTGACCGAGCGCGCCACGGGCGCGGATGTGCTCGAGAGCCTCTCGCCCGCGCAGATGGTCATCAAGATCGTCAACGAAGAGCTCACCGCCCTCATGGGCAGCGAGAACCAGAAGCTGAACATCAGCTCCCAGTCGCCGAGCGTCGTCATGCTCGTCGGCCTGCAGGGCGCGGGCAAGACGACCAACGGCGCCAAGCTCGCCGGCCTCATGCGCAAGCAGGGCAAGCGCCCGCTGCTCGTCGCGTGCGACGTGTACCGTCCCGCGGCCATCCAGCAGCTCGAGACCGTCGGCCGCCAGCTCGACATTCCCGTGTTCCAGATGGGGCAGGGCGATCCGGTCGAGATCGCGAAGGCCGGCATCGAGCACGCGAAAAAGCACGGCAACGACCTGGTCTTTCTCGACACGGCCGGCCGTCTGCACATCGACGAGGCGCTCATGACCGAGCTGCAGAACATCAAGGCCGCCGTGAACCCCGCGGAGATCCTGCTCGTCATCGACGCGATGATCGGCCAGGACGCGGTCGCGACCGCGCAGGCCTTTGACGACGCGCTCGACATCACCGGCGTCATGCTCACGAAGCTCGACGGCGACGCCCGCGGCGGCGCCGCGCTGTCGATCAAGGCGCTGACCGGCAAGCCCATCAAGTTTGCCGGCATCGGCGAGAAGCTCGACCAGATCGAGCCCTTCCACCCCGACCGCATGGCCAGGCGCATTCTCGGCATGGGCGATGTGCTCACGCTCATCGAAAAGGCCGAGCAGAACCTCGACCAGAAAAAGGCCGAGGAAATGGCGGAGCGTCTGCGGCAAAACCGCTTCACGCTCACCGATTACTATGACCAGCTCCAGCAGCTCAAGGGCATGGGTTCGCTGCAGGATATCGCCGGCATGATCCCCGGCATGGACGCCAAGGCCCTCTCGGGCGCGAACGTCGACGAGAAGGCCATGGGCCGCATCGAGGCGATCATCCAGTCCATGACCCCCGGCGAGCGCGACAACCCTGCCATCCTGAATTCCAGCCGCAAAAAGCGCATCGCGGCGGGCGCGGGCACGAGCGTGGTCGAGATCAATAAACTGCTCAAGCAGTTCGAGCTCATGCAGCAGCTCGTGCGCCAGATGTCCGGCAACAGCAAGGCCATGAAGCGCATGAAGCGCGGCGGCCGCGGCGGCTTCGGCGGTCTGGGCAATCTGTTCGGCGGCGGCGGTGGCCGTCCCTACGGATTCTAAATTTGGTTCCAAGCTCCCGCCGGGAGCTGGAGATACAGAGAACATTGATGGAGGTGAAGATACATGGTCAAGATCAGACTTCGCAGAATGGGCGCCAAGAAGGCCCCCTACTACCGCATCGTGGTGGCGGACTCCCGTTTCGCACGCGACGGCAGATGCATTGAGGAGATCGGCACGTACGATCCGCTGAGCGCGGACAAGAAGATCGTCGTCGACGCCGAGCGCGCCAACTACTGGCTCGCCAACGGTGCACAGCCGACGGATACCGTTCGTGTGCTGCTCAAGAAAGCCATCGCAGCGGAATAAGGAGAGACCCCAAAGATGAAAGAGCTTCTGACCTATATTGTGCAGAACCTCGTGGAAAAACCGGACGAGGTCTCTGTGACCGAGCGCGAGGCCAACGGCGAGACCGTGTTTGAAGTGCGCGTCGCCGACGGCGATATGGGCAAGGTCATCGGCCGTCAGGGCCGGATCGTGAAAGAGATCCGCATCCTGATGAAGGCCGTCGCCCAGAGAAAGGGCAAGAAAGTCTCCGTGGAGATCATGGATTGACGCAGGAAACGCGCTGCACCCGTGCAGTGCGTTTTTTGCACCCAACACCCAAAAAAGGGGGACACAACGATGCAAAAACCGTATCTGGAAGCAGGAAAGATCGTCAACACGCACGGCGTGCGCGGCGAGGTGCGCATCCAGCCGTGGGCGGATGACGCGGCGTTCCTGCTCGGCTTCCGGACGTTTTATATCGACGGCGCGCCCGTGCACGTCGCGCACAGCCGCGTGCACAAGGGCATGCTCGTCGTGAAGTTTCAGGGCGTGGACGATGTCAACGCCGCCATGACGATGAAAAACCGCGTCGTGTCCATCGCGCGCGCGGACGTCACGCTGCCCGACGGGCAGTATTTCCAGCAGGACCTGCTCGGCATCGCCGTCGAGACCGACGCGGGCGAATCTGTCGGCACCCTGCGCGAGATCCTGGACCTGCCGCGCGGCAGCGTCTACGTCGTGCAGGGCGACCGCGAGGTGCTCATCCCCGACCGGCCGGAGTTCGTGCGCAGCATCGACCCCGCCGCCGGGCGCATGGTCGTGCACCTGATCGAAGGGATGTGAGCGCGTGCGCATCGACATTCTCACCCTCTTTCCCGACACGATGCGCGCCATGCTCGGCGAGAGCATCCTCGGCCGGGCGCAGGCGCGCGGCCTGCTCGACATCCGCTGCCACCAGATCCGCGACTATACCGAAAACCGGCAGAAGCAGGTCGACGACTATCCCTACGGCGGCGGCTGGGGCCAGGTCATGATGGCGCAGCCGCTCAAGAGCTGTCTGGATGCCGCGCTCGCGGACAGCACCGTGCCCAAAGCGCGCCGCCGCGTCATCTACCTCTCCCCGCAGGGGCCGACGTTCACGCAGGCGAAGGCCCGCCAGCTCAAGGCCGACTATGACCAGCTCGTGCTCGTCTGCGGCCATTATGAAGGCGTGGATGAGCGCTTCATCGAGGCGTGCGTGGACGAGGAGCTCTCCATCGGCGACTTTGTGCTCACCGGCGGCGAGCTCGGCGCCATGGTCGTCACGGACTGCGTCTGCCGCATGGTGCCGGGCGTGCTCTCGGACACCGAGTGCTACACCGGCGAGAGCCATTGGGCCGGCCGGCTCGAGTACCCGCAGTATACCCGCCCCGAGACGTGGGAGGGCCGCACGGTGCCGGAGGTGCTGCGCGGCGGCAACCACGCCGAGATCGAGGCATGGCGCACGCGCCAGAGTTTGGAGAGGACCCTGCTCAAGCGGCCGGACCTCTTTCAGGAAACGCCGCCGACGCCGGATGAGCAGCGCCTGCTCGATAAGATCCGGCGCGACCGCAGCCGCCCACAGCTTGTAGAGCCGCCCGTCTGCCGGATAGCAACGGAGGACGACCTCCCGGCCATCCTCGCCATCGCGCAGCAGGCGCGCAATTACCTGCGCCGCCACCGCGTCGACCAGTGGCAGGGCGCGTACCCGAATGCCGACACCTTCCGCGCCGACATCGCGGCCGGCACGTGCCACGTGCTCACGTATCAGGGCACGGTCGCCGCCATGTTCACGCTCACCTTCGCGCCGGAGCCGGCCTACGACGCGCTCACGGACGGGCGCTGGCGCTCGGACCGTGACCACGCCGCCGTGCTGCACCGCAACGCCGTCAGCGCCGATTTTCGCGGCACCGGCATGGCCGACCTGCTCATGCAGGAGGTCGAGCGGCTCGCGCGTGAAGGCGGCGCGCACGCCGTCCGTGTCGACACGCACCGGCACAACGGCGCGCAGAAAAAGCTCCTTGAGCGCCACGGCTACCGCTTCTGCGGTAACATCCTCTGCGATGAGCCGGGACATGACCCGCGCCGTCAGGCGTTTGAAAAGCTGCTGAAGTGAGGGCCTGCGTATGAATCTGACGAATCTCGCGGACATCCGCGCGCTGCTCGCGCGGCACGATTTCCGCTTTTCCAAGTCCCTGGGGCAGAACTTTCTCACCGCCGCGTGGGTTCCGGCCGACATTGCCGACGCCTCCGGCGCGGACGAGCACACCGGCGTGCTCGAGGTCGGCCCCGGCATCGGCTGCCTGACCGAGCAGCTCGCGCAGCGCGCCGGGAAGGTCGTCTCCGTCGAGCTCGACGAGCGCCTGCGCCCCGTGCTGGCCGAGACGCTTGCGGGCTATGAAAACGTGGAGCTCGTCTTTGGCGATGTGCTCGCGCTCGACCTGCCGCAGGTGGTGGCCGATCGCTTCGGCGGCCTGCGCCCCGTCGTGTGCGCCAACCTGCCGTATAACGTCACGTCGCCGCTGCTCACGGCGTTTCTCACCGCCGGCTGCTTCGACACCGTCACCGTTATGATCCAGCGCGAGGTCGCGCGCCGCCTGTGCGCCCGGCCCGGCACGGCGGATTACGGCGCGCTGACCGTGTTCGTGCAGTGGCACGCGGAGCCGGAGCTGCTGTTCGACGTGCCGCCGCACTGCTTTGTCCCCGCGCCGAAGGTCACGAGCACCGTTGTGCACCTGCGCGTGCGCGCGGCCCCGCCCGTCGCGGTGCAGGATGAAAAGCTGCTGTTCACCGTCGTGCGCGCGGCGTTCAACCAGCGCCGCAAGACGCTCATCAACGCGCTCTCGGCCGGTGTGCCCGGCTGCGACAAGGCGCGCGCCGCTGCGGCCGTCGCCGCCTGCGGGCTCGATGCGCGCGTGCGCGGCGAGACGCTCAGCCTCGCCCAGTTCGCCGCCCTGAGCGATGCGCTCAGCAGTGAACTCGATTGACATAACGAAACAAAATCAGGCCGTTCCGAATGCGGAATGGCCTGATTTTTACGCATTTGCGCCGATGTATAGTTTACATAATACATAGAATCAGCCGAATGGCGCGTGATGGAAAGGTATTTGCGCCGCAGGGGAGCCCGAGGGGGCAAGGCCCACCTCGGATGAGATCATGCATCGCCGTAAGGCGCTGCCTTCTCCTTGCCGAGAGGGTGCTGAGCGCAGCGAAGCGGATGCGCTGGAAAGGTTCTTTCACTGCCAGTGCCGCCGGTGCCGCCCACCTCCCCGCATATCGCCCGCCCGCCCCGCATACGCTGGTAGCAAACCAGAACCGGGAGGGGAGCCTATGCCATACGAGGACAAGAAGGCCGCGCCGCAGCGCCGGCCGCACGCGGTCACGCTCGACGAGCGCAGCCATCTGACCGTCACGGGCGTGGACGAGGTCGTGCGCTTCGACGACACGGAGGTGTCCATGCGCACGTCGCGCGGGATGCTCACCGTGCACGGCGAGGGGCTGCGCGTCGGCCGGCT
>CAKTNQ010000060.1:0-5487 GCA_934589185.1 uncultured Oscillospiraceae bacterium
CCGCCGCCGGTGTGGCTGCGGCTGTAGCGCCCGTCGGCCGTGCGCCAGCGGGGGTCGGTGCGCGGCGTGTCCCAGATGGCCTGGGGGTCCGGGCGCACGAGGGTGTATTTGCCCCAGCGCTCGAGCTTTTCGCCGCGCGAACAGTCGAGCACTTCAAAGTCCTGCCAAGAATCCGAAATCCACATAGCTGCTCCTCTTGTCCGGCGGAGGGAACCGTGCAGTTCCAGTGTGTGCCGGAATGGTGATACTTAGACAGTGTATTATAGCATCAAGTGCCGCAATGGTCAATGTGTCCGGGCCGTCCGGAGGGCCGGAATTGTAAACAAATGATAAAGAATCGTGTGTCAAAATCCGGACACGCAAAACAGCCCGCCCGGCGTACCGGGCGGGCTGTGCAGTTGCGGTGCGGATTCAGCGGCGGCCGCTGCCAACGTGGTCACGGTCGAATTCGTGCAGCGTCTCGCGCATCTGCGCGCGGCGGCGGGCCTCCTCGGCCTCCATCTGCGCGCGGCGGCGGCGCTTTCGCTCGGCCTCGATCTGCTTGCGGCGGCGGGCCAGCCACAACACGTAGCCGATGACGGCCAGCACAAGAAGCAGCAGCACGACGAGCACGATCGGGTTCGTGAAAAAGGCGCGCAGGTGGCCGCCGATGTACGCCCCCTTCGACACGGCGACATCGACCGCCGCGACGAGCTTGACCGTGCCGTAGACCGTGCCGTTATACGACACCGTGAGCTCCCCGACCTCGTCCCCCGCTTTGACGGGGGCCTCGAGCGGTTTGCCGTCGCGCTCGGAATAGATGGTGACCTGCTGCTCGAACTGCGGCGCGCCGGCCGTATCGGCCGACGGCAGCACGGCCGAGATGCTCTGTGCCGGGCGGACGGTCACGCCGTCACTGTCGCGCCCGTAGCGCACGGGCACCTCGCAGACGAGGTCGCTCGCGCTGACGATGTCGCGCCAGCCGTAGTTGGAAAACACCCAGCGGTAGGCCGTGAGCGTGTCGGAAAAGCTGCCGAAATCGGTCGTGCCGTTGGCGCGGGCCGTGCCCTTGCCGCCGAGCACGACGCACAGCAGGCGCACGCCGTCCTTCTCCGCCGTGGAGACGAGGCAGTAGCCCGCGGCCTCGGTGTGGCCGGTCTTGACGCCCTTGGCGTACTCGTAATAATAGCCGCGGTACATCGGGGACTCGGGGTTGATGAGGCCGTTCGTGTTCGAGAGCGTGCGCTCATCGGACAGGTTCGTGGCGGGCACGGTGTGTTTGACCGTGTTGCAGATCGTGGCGAAGAGCTCGTGGCTGAGCGCTTCCTTCGTGATGCGGTAGAGGTCGTGCGCCGTGGTGTAATGATCGTCGTTCGGCAGGCCATGGGGGTTGACGAAGTGCGTGCCCGTGCAGCCGAGCTCCTGCGCGCGCGCGTTCATGCGCTGCACGAACGCCGAGATGCTGCCGCAGACGTACTCCGCGACGACGTTGCACGCCTCGTTGGCCGAGGAGATCATGGCGCAGTAGAGAAAGTCCTCGAACGTCATGGTCTCGCCGACCTTGATGTCGGCATTGCTCGCGCCCTCGACCATGTCGGCATTGCAGTCGGCATAGGCGGTGACGGTATCACTGAGCTGCACGTCGCCGCGCTCGACCGCCTCGACCGCGAGCAGGAGCGTCATGATCTTCGTCAGGCTCGCGGGATAGGCTTTGGCGTCGATATTGCGGGTATAGTAATACTGGCCGCTGTCCTCGTCGACGAGCAGGACGCAGTTGGCCTGCAGCTTTTCATCGAGCGCGGACTTGACCGCGTCGCTGCCGAGGACATAGGACCCCTCCGCCGCCTGGACGGTGCTCTGGGGCACGCCGTCGGACGAGACGTTCGCGGTACTCTGGGGCGCATCAGCCGAATTGTCCGCCGTGCTTTTCGCGGCGGCCGCCGGGAAGGCCGCCGTCAGCAGCAGGCAGACGATGAGCAGCAGCGGCAAAATGCGATATTTTTTCATATCTTTCTCCATGGAACTATGATATAATGGAATATCCGGCCGGAGACGGCGCTGCCGCGCGGCCGGGACAAATGGCAATGTCTTGCCCCATTATAATGATTTCGGCGGCGAAAAGCAAATCATTTCCGCGAAAAGGCGCAAACGGAGGGACCGCGATGAAAATACTGGTTGTGGACGACGAAAAAACCATCGTCAAGGGCATCAAATTCAACCTCGAGAACGAGGGCTATCAGGTGGACGTGTGTTACGACGGCGAGACCGCCGTGGACATGGCGCGCCATGGCGAGTACGCCGTGATTTTGCTCGACCTCATGATGCCGAAGCTCGACGGACTCGGCGCGTGCCAGCAGATCAGGCAGTTTTCCACCGTGCCGATCATCATGCTCACCGCCCGCAGCGAGGACGCCGACAAGCTCATCGGCTTTGAATCCGGCGCGGACGACTATATCACGAAGCCGTTTAACATCCTCGAGCTCAAGGCGCGCATCCGCGCGCTCATCCGCCGCTCGAGCATGGCCCCCGCCGCCCCGGCCGAGCCGGACGGCGGCAAGCTCGTGCGCGGCCACATCGAGATCGACCCCGAGCGCCGCAGCGCCCGCCGCTTCGGCCAGAATGTGGAGCTGACGCTCAAGGAGTTCGACCTCATCGAGCTGCTCATGCGCAACCCCGGCAAGGTCTACTCGCGCGAGCAGCTGCTCGACCTCGTGTGGGGCTACGACTATCAGGGCGACATCCGCACCGTGGACGTGCACATCCGCCGCCTGCGCGAGAAGCTCGAGCGCAACCCCGCCGCCCCCGAGTACATCATCACGAAGTGGGGCGTGGGCTACTACTTCGCCGAGGCCTGACGGATGAAGCAGCATCCGTTTCGCATCCGGCTGCCGCGCAGGCTGGTATCGAGCGTGCAGTTTCGCTTCGCCGTGACGTTCATGATCCTCGTGGCGATTTTGCTCGCGCTCATCAACACCTACCCCACGCGCGCCTCGCGCGACATCGTGTTCACTGAAAAGCAGAGCGCGCTGACAAACCGCGCCGCCGTCGTGTCCTCCTCCCTGTCGCTGCTCGACAACCTCACGCCGGACAACACGCGGCAGGTGCTCGCCCTGCTCGACCTGCGCGACCTGACGCGCATCATCGTGACCGACGGCGATGGGCTGGCCGTGTATGACTCCGCGAGCGAAAACAACATCAGCGGCAAATACGTGCTCTACCCCGAGCTCGTGCGCGCGCTCGGCGGACAGGCCGTGTTCTACTCGCACTACACGAACGAGGCGTTTCTCAGCCGCGCGGCCATGCCCGTCATGAGCAGCGGCAGGACCGTCGGCGCCGTGTACGTGTGCGAGAGCGACAGCGAGCGCGCCGCGCTCATCGGCAGCATCCAGCGCCGGCTCGGCACGATCACGATCGGCATCGGCGCGGCCGCGCTCGTGGTGCTGTGGTTTTCCATCAAGATGCTCACGCGGCGCATCACGCAGCTGGCCGACGGCGTGCGCACCGTGCAGAGCGGCGACTACAGCTTCCGCCTGACGCTCTCGGGTGACGACGAGCTGACCGAGCTCGGGCGCGAATTCAACAACCTCACCGAACGGCTCGAGACGACCGAGGCCCAGCGCCGCCGGTTCGTCTCCGACGCGTCGCATGAGCTCAAGACGCCGCTCGCATCCATCCGCCTGCTGTCGGACAGCATCTCCCAGAGCGCGGATATGGACAGCGCGACGATGCGCGAGTTCGTGGCCGACATCGGCAGCGAGGCCGAGCGCCTGCAGCGCACGACCGAGAAGCTGCTCGACCTGTCGCGGCGCGACGACGGCGTGCAGCCGGACGTGACGATCGTCGACCTGCAGCAGGCCGTGCACGGGACGCTGCACCTGCTGCGCCCGCTGGCCGACCAGAGCGGCGTGACGATCACGTGCCTCATGAGCGAGGGCGTGACCGTGCGCGCGTCCGAGGACGACATTTACCACATCGTGTTTAACCTTGTCGAAAACGCCATCAAGTACAATCTCCCGGGCGGGGACGTGACCGTGCGCGTGGAGACGCGCGGTGCGCAGAGCATCCTGTCCGTGGCCGACACCGGCATCGGCATCCCCGAGGCCGACCGGCCGAACATCTTCAACCGCTTCTACCGCGTGGACAAAGCCCGCTCGCGCGAGCACGGCGGCAGCGGTCTCGGCCTGTCGATCGTACACGACGCGGCCGCGCTCTACGGCGGCACCGTGACCGTGGACGGCGTGGAGCCGCACGGCACGCGCTTTACCGTGACGTTCCCGCGCGCGGCGGCAGACGAAGCGCCCGAGACGCAAAAGGAGGTGCCGGAGACATGAAGCGCTGGCTTCCCCTGCTGCTGGCACTCGCGCTCGCGCTCGGCTGCGCGGGCTGCGCAAAGCGGCAGACCGTGACGGTATACCGCATCGCAAAAGAGGGCGCCGCCCTCATGGAGACGGAGACGGTCACCGTGCCCGACGGCACGGACCCGGTACAGGTGGCGATCGACTCGCTCGGCGCGGCGCCAAGCGGCAGCTCATGCTTCAACCCCGTACGCGGGTGGCTGACGCTCGGCGGCTACCGCATCGACGACGCGGGCACGCTCTGGCTGACGGTGACGGGCTCGGACACGGCGAGCGGCATCGTGCGCACGCAGGCGCTGGCCTGTCTGGTGCTGACGGGCACGGCGCTCGACGGCGTGTCGGCCGTCGGACTGGAGGACACGGACGGCGATGTGTTTCACGAGCCGATGACCGCAGACGATCTCGCCCTGACCGACCCGGCCACGGGCACGCAATCCTAAACGCAGACCCATTCCCACGGAGGTGTATTTTTCATGCTCAACAACATTGCCCGCATCCAGCGCGCGCTGACGCAGGCGCATCTGGACGCCATCCTGCTCACCGATGAAAACGACCGCCGGTTCGCCACCGGCTTCCCGTCCTCGGACGGTGCCGTGATCGTGACGGTGCACCAGGCATTTTTCATCACCGACGCCCGCTACATCGAGGCCGCGCGCGCCGCGCTGACCGGCATCGCGCAGGTGCTGCTGTGCTCGCGCGAGGCACCGATGCGCACGCTCGTGCAGGGCATTTTGCGCGAGGCGAACGTGCAGATCCTCGGCGGCGAGGAGCAGACGACGAGCTACGCCGAGTTCACGGCCTATGAGCAGCTCTTCGGCCTGAAGCTCCAGCCGGCGCAGAACCTGATCCGCAACCTGCGCGCGGCCAAGCAGCCGGAGGAGCTGGCGATGATGTACCAGGCGCAGCAGATCACGGACGAGACGTTCGCGCAGATCTGCACCGTCATCCGCCCCGGCATGACCGAGCGCGAGATCGCGGCCGAGCTCATCTACCGCATGCTGCGCCTCGGCGCGGAGGGCACGAGCTTTGACCCCATCGTGCTCACCGGCCCGGACACGAGCATGCCCCACGGCGTACCCGGCGACCGGCGCGTGGCCGCGGGCGACTTCGTGACGATGGACTTCGGCTGCCGCAAAAACGGCTACTGCTCGGA
>CAKTNQ010000061.1:0-5317 GCA_934589185.1 uncultured Oscillospiraceae bacterium
CAGGTCTCCAAGGACGAGGCCGAGGAGCTCAAGAAGAAGCTCGAGGAAGTCGGCGCTTCTGTCGAACTCAAGTAATCGACCCTTACACAGACAAAAACCTCCGTGCCGTCCGGCACGGAGGTTTTTTCTTTATTCGCACTGCCGCCGCAGGTCCACGTGCTGCTTTTTGCGTGCGCGGCTTATTCGGCAGGCTTGTCTTCCTTGGGCTGGTACTGATACGGCTCCGGATCCGGTTCGGCATAGCCGGTGGCGATGTCGAACTGCTTGATGAGCTGCGAGATGCCGAGCTTCGTCACCATCAGCTCGTCGTAGGCCAGATCGTCCGTGAAACCGTTTTCGCGGCACTCCTCGAGCCCCTCCTTCACGTCCTCAAGCTCGGACACGCACTGCTCGTACAGGTCCTCGAGCTTGCCGAGCGCGGTGGCGGTGTCGTCGCCGCTGCCCTCGGCGGGGCACACGCTCTCGAACCGGCGGCCGATGCGCACGATCGCGGCGTAGCCCGCCTGCAGCATCATGAGCGTGAGCGCGCCCTCCTGTCCGGCGGCCTCGCTCTGCTTCATGCCGGTCATCATGTCCGATACGTCCTGCAGCCACTGCTTGTGCACGCCCTTGAGCTGGTCAAGGCGCTCGGTGAGCTGGGCCTCGGAGTGCCGGTTGGCGGAGTAGCCGCCCTTTTTCAGTTTGCGGGTCAGACGTTCCATAGTATTTGCATCCTCCAAATGTGAATTTCGGTCAATCGTCCACGTCGAGCGCCTCGAGGCCCTTGGCGGGGATGGGGCGGCTGTCGCCGTGGCGGACAAAGAGCATCGTCACGAACGCGCCGGCCACGAAGATGGCGGCGTAGGGGAAGAGCACGGTCATGCCGAGCTTGTCCATCAAAAAGCCGGAGAACATCGGCGTGACGACCTGGGCGGCCATGCTGGCCGTGTAGTAAAAGCCGGTGTAGCGGCCGACATCGCTGCCGGAGCACATCTCCACGACCATCGGGAAGGAGTTAACGTTGATGGTGGCCCAGCCGATACCGGCGAGGCAGAACATGGCGTTCATGAGCATCGTGGGGCTCTCAGCGTTGAGGAAGGCGGCCACGCCGAACGCGGCGGCCAGCATCACGACGCCGCCGAGGATAGTTTTCTTGCGGCCGATCTTGGACGCGACGATGCCGACGGGCAGGTAGGCCACGATGGCGGCGGCCTGCGCGAGCATGAGCGTGAGGTTGTAGTCCTTGTGCAGGATGTTGCTGGCGTAGACGGAGTATTTTGACGTCACGGCGTTGTAGCCGAAGAACCACAGCACGATCGACAGCAGCAGGAAGATGAGCGACCGGCGCTCGGCCTTGCCGAGCTTGCCGGAGCCGGCGGGCGCGTCGTCACTGTCGCCGTTGTCGATGCCGAAGCGCTTGCTGTCGGCCTGCATCTCGGCGACGAACTTCGGCTCGTTGACCGTCAGACGGAAGATCAGCAGCGCCAGCAGCATGATGCCCGCGATCACGGCGAAGTACGCCGTGTAGCTCATGAGCGAGTTGCGCACGGAGCTCGTGGCGAAGGCCATGCCGATGGCCAGCACGAGGATGCCGCCGGCGGTGCCCATGAGGTTGATGACGGCATTCGCCTTACTGCGCAGCGGTTTGATGGTAACATCGGGCATGAGCGCGACGGCGGGGGAGCGGAACGTGGCCATGGACACGAGCACGACGAGCAGCAGCACGATAAAGCCGATGAGCGCGCCCGGGTGCTGCACGGTCGTCTGGTGGGCGTAGGCCTGGCGCGCGGGCACGACATAGTTCGTGTAGTCGTGGTTCGTGACGGTCTTGCCCTCAGCGGTCGTGACCTGGCTCGTGATGGCGGCAAATTCGTCCTCCGAGAAGGTGTCCTCGAGCACGAACGTCTCGCCGTCGGGGGTCTTGAGCGTGCGGTCGGCCTCCTGCTGGTACACGACGCGCAGCGCGGCGGGATCGTCGATGGCGGCGGCCGCGTCGATGTTTTTCAGCTGCGCATCGTCGACGAGCGACAGGCTGATGAACGCGATGGCCGCAACGATCGTGCCAAGGACGATAAACGGCGTGCGGCGGCCGCGCTTGCCGGTGTGCTTGTCGGAGATCGCGCCGAACAGCGGCAGCAGAAACAGCGCCAGAATGTTGTCGAGCGCCATGATGACGCCGGACCACGCCTGCGACATGCCGAACTTATTCGTCAGGATCAGGGGGATGGTGTTGTCATACGCCTGCCAGAAGGCGCAGATCAGGAAAAAGGCAAAGCCAACGCAGATGGTGCGTTTGTAGTTGAGCTTCACAGGGTTACCTCCATCGTTCTGTATCGGATTTGTCTCATTCTACAATACCTCGCCCGGCAATTCAACAGGCATTTGACGAAAAGCAGAAATTGTTGTTTAATAAGGGCAAAGCAAACCGGCGGCCTGCGCCGCCGAAAGGAGGACTCGTTATGAATTGGAAAACTGCCTGCAAGATCGCCGCGCCGGCCGCCGCCTGCGCGGGTGCGTTTGCGTTTCTCGTCGCGCCGGGCCACGCCACGCGCGCGCAGAAGGCCCCGTTTCTGTACCGCAACTATGCGCACCGCGGCCTGCACACCGAGGACGGCACCGTGCCGGAAAATTCGCTCCCGGCGTTTCGTGCCGCGGCCGAGGCGGGCTACGCCGTTGAGATGGACGTGCACCTGACGGCGGACGACCAGCTCGTCGTGTTCCACGACGATACGCTCGAGCGCATGTGCGGCGTGCCGGGCGTGATCGATGATTTCACCCTCGCCGAGCTGCGCGCTCTGCGCCTCGGCGATACCGACTGCGTCATCCCGACCTTTGCCGAGGCGCTCGCCGCCCTCGGCGGCCGCGTGCCGCTGCTGCTCGAGGTCAAGCGCGGACATAATAACCGCCGCCTGTGCGAGCTGACGCTCGCCGCCCTGCGTACTTACGGCGGGCCGTACTGCGTCGAGAGCTTTGACCCCACGATCGTCGCGTGGTTCCGGCGCAACGCGCCCGACATTCTGCGCGGCCAGCTCAGCCAGCCGCCGAAGGACTACGGCAAGGCGCTCAATAAGCCCGCGGCCGCCATCGTCGGCAACGTGCTCACGAACGTGATCGCCCGCCCGCAGTTCATCGCCTACAAGATCGGGCCGAAGCCGCTGAGCGTGCGCCTGTGCGAGGCCATGGGCGCCGTGCGTGCCGGCTGGACGAGCCGCGCCTGGACGCATGAGCGCGATTATGACATCGTCATTTTTGAGTACTACCGTCCCGGCGCCTGGTTCCGCGCCGATATCTGAGCGGATTCTTCCTGGCGTTCGTGAGGAGAAGGTGCCGAGCCGTGCTTGCCGGATACGGTGGAAAGGCCGCAGTTTTCTCCGGCGGCACCGGCAACGCACCCTGGCCTTTCCCTCAAAGGGGAAGGCTTAAAAAGGCGCAGTCTCCGCTGCCTGCACATCCGCACATAACGAAAAACAGCAGCCACACCGGTGTAAGCCGGTGTGGCTGCTGTTGTTTGCTTGTGCTTGCACGTCCGCGGCGGATGCAGACCCGGACGCTGCAAAGTGGAAGAGAGAACACAAACGAGGGATTCGCAACACCATTTACAAAAACGATGTTTACTGAACATATCCTAACATTTGTGTTCGCTTTTGTCAAGCGGTTTTCGGAATTTTTTGCACTTTTTCTTACACTGCCGCGCCGTTGCGCAAAATCTGCGCCAGCTCTGCCACGTCGCGCAGGACGTACTTCGGCTGCACGTCGGACGCTTTGAGGATCGCCTCGTCTGTCTCGCCGGACATCACAAGCACGCTCTGCGCGCCCGCGTTCACGGCCACGGCAATGTCGGTGTAGATCCGGTCGCCCACGCAGCAGATCTGCGCGTTCGGCACGCCGGTCTGTGCCGAGATGACGTCGACCATGTTGCGGTTCGGCTTGCCGATATACGTCGGCTTCACGCCGGAGGCGGCGGTCAGCAGCGCGCAGATGCTCCCGCAGTCGGGCAGCACCTCGCCGGCCGGCATGGGGCAGACCCAGTCGGGGTTGGCGGCGATGAACGTCGCGCCGCGGCGCAGGAAGTGTACGGCCTTGTCGAGCTTTTCGTACACGAGCTCGGTGTCGAACCCGGCCACGACGATTTCCGCGCCGTCCTCCACCAGCGGGATGCCGTAGCTGAGCAGCTCACGGCGGAACGCCTGCGTGCCGACGAGGTACACAGGCTTGCCCGCGTAGTGCTGGTTGAGATACAGCGCCGTCGCCATGCCGGAGGTGAACACGTTTTCACTCTCGCACGGGAAGCCCAGCCGCCGCAGGCGCGTGATGTAGTCCGTGCCCGCGCGCGAGGAGTTGTTGGTCAGGTAAATGTACTGCCGTCCGGTATCGGCCAGCGTGTGGATGAAGTCGACCGCGCCGGGGAACACGTCGTCCCCGAGGTAGAGCGTGCCGTCCATGTCCAGCAGGAACAGGCGCGCGCCGAGCAGGTCTTTCAGATCGTTCATGGGAGCCACCTCACAGAATCTTATTTTTTTCTTAACACCCTATTATACCATGAAAAACGCGCCGCACAATCCCAATTATTCCGGCTGCGGGTGTTGAAAAAAACGGTCGATGTGCTATAATATTAAAATCTGTACCGTGGGCCGCTATTGCGTGCCGGCCGGGTACGGACCCAAAGGTGTAATTAAATTTTTGGAGGCATAGATATGGCAAAGAAACAATTCAAGGCCGAGTCGAAAAAGCTGCTCGACATGATGATCAACTCGATCTACACGCACAAGGAAATTTTCCTGCGCGAGATCATCTCGAACGCCTCGGACGCGATCGACAAGCTTTGCTACCAGTCGCTCACGGATGAAAACGTGGGCATGGCGCGCAGCGATTTCAAGATCCGCGTCACCCCGGATAAGGACGCGCGCACGATCACGGTGTCGGATAACGGCATCGGCATGACCAAGGAGGAGCTGGACAGCAACCTCGGCGTCATCGCGCGCAGCGGCTCGCTGAAGTTCAAGGACGGCCTCGGCGAGAACGCGCAGGAGGACGCCGCCATCGACATCATCGGTCAGTTCGGCGTCGGCTTCTATTCCGCGTTCATGGTTGCCGATAAGGTCACGGTCATCACCCGCGCCTACGGCAGCGACACGGCCTACCAGTGGGTCAGCACTGGCGCGGACGGCTACACCATCACCGAGGCCGAGAAGGACACCGTCGGCACCGACGTCATCATGCACATCAAGGCCGACGAGACCGGCGAGAAGTACTCCACCTATCTCGAAAACTGGAAGCTCATGATGCTCATCCGCAAGTACTCCGACTATGTCCGCTGGCCGATCGTCATGGACGTCGA
>CAKTNQ010000062.1:0-5044 GCA_934589185.1 uncultured Oscillospiraceae bacterium
GCGGACACGCTCAGCGGCAGCGGCACGGAGGACGATCCGTACCTGCTGGCCACGGCGGCAGATCTCAAGGCGTTCCGCGACATGGCCAATGCGGAGGCGTCCAGCAAGCTCTGCGCAACGCTGACGGCCGACATTGACCTGGGCGGCGAAGCATGGACACCATTTGAACCGTCGTCCGGCTATGTGACAGAGGCATATGCCGGCACATTTGACGGCGCGAACCACACCATCAAGGGCCTGTCGGTGAACTCGACTTCGAGCAAAGGTGCGGGCTTGTTTGGCACGGTTTGCGGCGCGACCATCAAGAATCTGAAGGTCGAGGGCAATGTTTCTGCGAGCAACAGCGCTTTTGTTGGCGGCATTGTCGGCAGAACGCAGACCAGCGCCACGATCGACAGCTGCTCTTTTGCCGGAACTGTCACCTCCACGAAAAAAAGTGGCTCGTCAAACGCAACGGCCGGTATTGTTGGTAAGGTCAACAAAGGCCCGGTCACGATCACAAATTGTGCGAATACTGCGACCGTAAACGGGAATGGCAACATTGCAGCCGGTATTCTTGGCTATGGCGGCAGCAACAAGGTCACGATTGAAAATTGCTATAATACCGGTGCGATCAGCGGTCGGTGGTACGCCTCCGGCATTTGCGGCTCTGATACGTTGTCTGCCAGCAAGATCACCAACTGCTATAACAGCGGCACGATCACCGCGACGAATGGCGGAAGCTATTACGCGGGCATCACCGCAAACTTTAAGGGCACGATCAGCAACAGCTACTATGCGAATCCGGCGGCGGATGCGCTCGCTGGCACCACGCCCGCTACGGCAATCGCTATTACCGCTCCCGACGGCCTTGCGGACAAGCTCGGCAGCGCCTTCAAAGAGGACACGGCGGGCGCCAACAACGGCTACCCCATCCTTGTCTGGCAGGCAGGCGAAGTGGTGCAGCCCGACCCACGCATCGAGCTGACCGGTCCGGCCACGCTCTGGCGCACGACGAATGAGCCCCTGCCGCAGGCGACGATCACCGCCGCCTGCAAGGATATGGACAAGGATACGCACGTCGACTGGACGGTGACGGAGGGCGCGGACATCATCGCGCTCGAGACGCCGGAGGGCGCGGGCGCGGCCAACCAGTCCGTGATCGTCAAGGCGCTGGCCAATGCTTCCGGCAAGGCGGTCATCACGGCCAGCACGGCCGACGGCATCACGGCAAGCCTGACGCTCTATGTCATTCCCCAGATCACGATCGTCGAGATCGACGGCACGGCCGCCGTGGGCGCGACGGTACGCGCCAAGGTGTATGTCCTCGGCGGCGGCGAGTACGATTATGCGAACTTCCCGGCGCTGCAGATCCAGTGGCGTTATGCCACGGAATCCGCCGGCACCCGTCAGGACATCGCCGGTGCGACCGGTTTGGAATATACCATTCCGGAGAATATGGCCGGAAACTATCTGGCCTGCCGCGTGAATGGCATCGACACGAACAGAACCGTTCCCATTGTTTCCGCCGAGGAGGCGAAGCTCCAGGCCGACGCCTCGGCCCTGACGCTCGATACCTCCGACATCCGCGCGGCCACGACGATCGCGCTGCCGTCGGCCGGGGCCGTGAACGGCTCGGCCATCACGTGGACGAGCACGGACAGCAGCATCATCGACCCGGCGACCGGCGCCGTGACGCTGCCGGCCAGCAGCATCCAGACCGTCACCCTCTCGGCGACGCTCACGCGCGGCGACGCCGTTGCGCACCGCAATTTTGATATCCGCGTCTGGTCGCAGGCGGAGGTCGACAAAGACGCCGCCAAGAGCGAGCTGCAAAAGCTCGTTGAGCAGCTCGACGGCAACGTGACCCTGACGCCGGAATACGGCCGCGACACGAACGTGAACGCGATGCTCGGCGCGAAGCTCAACGACAGCAGCATCGCGGTCAGCGTTGCGGCTGTGGAGGAAGTCTCCGGCGGTGCGGGCGTCGCAGCCGACGGCACGATCACTTACTACTACGTCGACCCGAACACCACGCCGCTCATGCACTGTGGCAGCTACTGCGTCACGTTCGCGCTCAGCAAAGCCGGCGCGACCGAGACGCTGAAGGTCCCGGTCATCATCGGCTGGGACGCGCTGCGCGTGCGCACGGCGATCTCGAACGAGATCACGGCGAAGCTCACCGCCGAGGGCCTGTGCGCCGCGGGCGAGACTCCGGCTGTGGTCACGCAGGATCTCACGCTGCCGAAGGTCATCGACGGGAAAAAGTGGGCGCTCATCTCCTGGACGTCCAGCGATCCGTCCGTGATCGCCGTCAGCGACCACAGCCAGCAGACGGCCGACACGCTCTTTGACCCCTATGTCGGCGTGGTCAAGACGCCCGCACAGGACAAGACCGTCACCCTCACCGCGACCGTGACCTTCCAGTTCACGGGCACGCAGGAGCAGGCCATCACGGTCAGCAAGGTGTTCACCGTGACCGTCGAGGGTCAGGAGACGACCGTGCGCGAGGACCTGCAGGCCAAGCTCGACGCGGGCTTTGCCGCCTACGGCGGCCTGCGCGACGCCGTGACCGGCCAGCCCCTCACGCAGCGCGACGGCAAGTACCTTGCCGCGAACGATATCCATTTCCCGACCACGCATGACTTCGGCGTGGACGGCAAGTACACCCCCGTGACCATCACGAGCAGCGATGCCGACACCATCGTGCCGCCGGACGTCGACAATGCCGCGCGCGTTGACGTCTACCGTCCGCTGCCCGGCGAGGCGCCAAAGGACGTCACCGTGACGGTGACGCTCACGGACTCCGACAGCGGCGTGGCCGTCTCGCGCGATTTTGTCATCGCCGTCCAGCCGCTCACGCAGCAGGAGATCGACAGCGAGCTCGCGCTCATGGCCGAGGTCAAGGCGCACTACTTTGACGGCATCCGCAATGCGAATACCGACCCCAACTACATCACGACCGACCTGCATGCGTTTCAGGAGGTGCATCGCAACGCCGATGGCGCGCTCGTCTGGACGTATGACAACGCGGACCTGACCGGCAGCGGCATCGTCCCCGTGGCGATGGACGGCTGGCAGGCCACCGAGCGGTGGCGTCTGTTCCGCTCGACGAATCCGGCGGTCATCAGCCACGAAAACCTGCTCGTGACGCGCGCGACGGAGCACAAGGCCGTCACGATCGTCAGCGAGCTCTCGAGCGAGACGCTCGGCAAGTACGCCGCGCGCTACCCGGATAACGCCGACTTCCAGGCGCTGAGCCATCAGGCCGTCTCTGCACGCCTGATCGTCGCCGGCACGGCGCCCACGAGCAGCGAGCCGCAGGTCACGACCAGCACCGTCACCTTCCAGATGCACACGGACACCGATGTGTGGATCCGGCCGACCATCGTCTACGATCAGCCCGAGGGCACGACGGCGATGGATGTGTTCCGGCAGGTGCTCACGGCCAACGGCTACACCTATGAGGCCAAGGGCAGCTATGTGCAGGCGATCATCCGGCCCGACGGCACGCGCGTGGCCGAGTTCAGCAAGGGGCAAAACTCCGGCTGGCTCTTCCGCGTGAATGATGACTTCCCGGACGTTGCCATGGACGAGTATCAGCTTCAGGACGGCGATGTGATCGAGGTGCTCTTCACGGCGGATTATACGCAGGAACCCGGCATGCTCCTGCCGTTTACGGACGTGTCGTGGGATCATTGGGCGTACAGCGCGGTCAAGCGCGTCTACACCCGCGGCCTCATGGTCGGCGTGAGCGACACGAGCTTTGCGCCGGGCCAGACGCTCAGCCGTGCCATGCTCGCGTCCATCCTCTACCGCTTGGCGGGCGAACCGGCCGTGACGGCGGAAAATCCCTTCACGGACGTTCCGGCTGACCGGTGGTATACGGACGCCGTCATTTGGGCGGCCGAAAACGGCATCGTCGTCGGCTGCGGCGACGGCACGTTCCGGCCGAACGCGCCGGCCACGCGCGCGCAGACGGCGGTCATGCTGTATGCGTATGCAAACTTTGCCGGACGCAATACGTCGCAGCGCGCGGACCTGTCCGCGTTTGCAGACGCGGCGGATGTCCCGTCCTGGGCGCTGGCGGAGATGCAGTGGGCGCACGCCGCGCAGCTCATCCTCGGCCGTGACGGCAAGCTCCTTGCTCCGAACGCCGAGGCGACCCGCGCCGAGATGGCCACCATCCTCAGCACATTCATCGGCAAGTAATCACAAAAACGGCAACACCCCCGAACTTCGGTTCGGGGGTGTTGTGCGCTTTGGGGAAAGAAGGGGGGGAAGAAGGGGAAAAGCGGTTTCTTATTTTTTCGTGCCGCAGACCTGATACATCCGGTCGTCCGAGATGACGACGTCCACGTCAAAATACGGGGCCATGCACGCGGCGAGCTCCGTTTCGCTGATGAGCGAGATGGAGACCGCGCTGGCTGAGCCTGCGTGGTGCCGGTCGAGCATGGCGCGGCTCATGCCGTGCGCGACGGACAGGCGGCCGCCGGTCTTGAGCAGCGTCGCCAGGTGCGCGATCAGGCGCGCCGGGTCGGGGAAGTGCGGGAAGGCGTTGTAGACCATGCAGCAGTCAAACGGCTGCGGGAGCGGCACGGTCTCAATGTCGCCGCAGAGCACGGTCACGCGCGCGTCCGGGAACTTTTCGGCGGCGCGCCGGGCCATTTCCGGGGCAATGTCCACGCCAGTGACGCTGTGCACGTCCCGCGCCAGATAGTCCGGGAAGAGCACGCCCGTGCCGCAGGCCACGTCGAGCACGTCTATGCCCGCGCGGATGCCGGCGTTGTCAAGAATGGTGCGGATGACCGGCTCATTGCGGATCATTTCCGCGTCCCAGTTCGGGGCGCAGTGGTCGAAAAACGAAATGACGTCACTGCGCTCAATCATCGGCAGGCACCTCCTTCGGGTAGCGCTCGGGGATGAGGCGTGCCTTCATGAGCGCGAACACGATGCTCGGAATGAACACGAGCTGGATGACGGTGCCGGGCCAGCTCTTGACGACGGAGCCCGCGACCCACGTGGCCATGGAGTAGCTGCCGCGCGCGAAGATGAGCGCATTGAC
>CAKTNQ010000063.1:0-4965 GCA_934589185.1 uncultured Oscillospiraceae bacterium
CTGGCAACGAACATGAAGCTGCTGCTGCTCGACGAGCCGGCAGCCGGCATGAACCCGACCGAGACGGCGGAGCTGCTCTCGTGCATCAACACCATCCGCGATACGTTCCATGTGGCCATCCTGCTCATTGAGCACGATATGAGCCTGGTCATGCGCGTCTGTGAGCGCATCCAGGTCATCAATTTCGGCCAGACGATCGCTGCCGGGCTCCCGTCGGAGATCGCGAGCAATCAGGAGGTCATCGAGGCGTATCTCGGCGAAGAGGAGGCGGACGACGATGCTGAAGATTGAAGATCTGGAGGTGTCCTACGGCGCCGTGCAGGCGCTGCGCGGCATCAGTATGGAGGTCAATGACGGCGAGATCGTCTCGCTCATCGGCGCCAACGGCGCCGGCAAGACCACTACGCTGCACGCCATCACCGGGCTTGTGCCCATCAAGAGCGGCTCCGTGATCTACGACGGACACGACCTGCGCAAGACGGACCCCAGCCGCATCGTCACCATGGGCCTTGCGCACGTGCCGGAGGGCCGGCAGGTGTTCACACGCATGACCGTGGCGGAAAACCTCGCCATGGGCGCGTACTTCCGCAAGGATAAAAAAGCGATCGCGGAGGACCTCGAGCGGGTCTATGCGCGTTTCCCGCGCCTGAAAGAGCGCGCCAAGCAGCTCGCGGGCACGCTCTCCGGCGGCGAGCAGCAGATGCTGGCCATGGGCCGCGCCATTATGAGCGCGCCGAAGCTCATCGTCATGGATGAGCCGTCCATGGGCCTGTCGCCCGTGCTCGTGCAGGAGGTGTTCTCCATCATCCAGACCATGCACGAGCTGGGCATCACGATCCTGCTCGTGGAGCAGAACGCGAAGATGGCGCTTGCCATCGCCGACCGGGCCTATGTGCTCGAAAACGGCCGGATCACCATGTCCGGCACCGCACGCGACCTGCTGCACGACGATAAGGTCCGCAAGGCCTATCTCGGCGCGTGAACGCAGACAGCAAAAGCGCACACACCTGCGGGTGTGTGCGCTTTTTTTCCGCCGGAGCCGGTCGCGCAGGCGGCGCACGCGCTCGGCGGGGAGGAAAAGCTGCCGGACACCGTGACCTACATCGCGGACGACGCGTTCTACGACAGCGACGACTGGAGCGCCAAGACGCACTCCGCGCTGCGCGAGATCGTGCTGCCGCAGAGCCTGAAAACCATCGGTGAGCGGGCGTTTTACCACAACCGGTGTTCTCTGGGCGGCGGAGCATGACATCGTCTCCGGCATCGGAGACGGCCACTTCGACCCGAACGGCTATGTGACGCGCGAGCAGATCGCGGCGATCCTCATGCGCTATCAGCAGAGCATCGGGGCCTGAAGTGAAAAAACATGCGCGTACCCGTTTTGGGTACGCGCATGTTTGCGTTTTGTCACGCCTGCGGTTTTTCTGCGGTGCGGGCCGCGAACCGGCGCGACGGCCGGTAGACGAGCAGTACGATGAAGATGAGCACCGCCGTGGTCGCAAGACTGATCGGATACACGAGCATGATCGACCGGAACGTGTGGTGCAGCGGGAACACGGTGTTGATCCAGACGATGCGCACGCCGCACACGCCGAAGAGCGTCAAAATCGCCGGCACGAGCGAGATGCCGAAGCCGCGCAGGTAGCCGGACAGGATCTCATACGTCAGGCTGAAGATGTACGATCCGAAGAGGATGAGCAGTCGGCTGTAGCCGATGGCAATGACCTGTGGGTCGTTGTTGAAGACGGCCAGCAGATACTTGCCCGTCAGCAGCACGAGCACGATGGCGATGGCGGAAGCGATGATGTCCTCGCCAAGGCACAGGAGCATGGTTTTCTTGCAGCGGTCGATCTTTCCGGCGCCGTAATTCTGGCCGACGAAGGTCGTGCAGGCCTGACTGAAGGAGTTGAGTACGTCGTAGGCGATGATCTCGATGTTGAACGCGGCGCTCGAGGCGGCCATGACGACGGTGCCGAGGCTGTTGATGGCCGACTGGATGATGATGTTCGACACCGAGAAGATCGCGCTCTGAATACCGGCCGGCAGACCGATGCGCATGATCTTGCGGAAGATGGCGGGGTCGATGCGCAGCTGCTTCAGCTCCACGCGCACCAAATCGCCGTGCAGCAGGCGGCGCAGCAGCAGTGCAGAGCTGACCGCGTTGGAGAGCACCGTTGCGATGGCGACGCCGTTGACGTTCATCTTGAGCACGATGACGAAAAACAGGTTGAGGATCACGTTCAGAACGCCGGAGACCGTCAGCGCGATGAGCGGCACCTTCGTGTCGCCGACGCTGCGGAAGATGGCGGCCTCGAAGTTATACAGCAAAATGACCGGCATGCCCAGCAGGTAGATGCGCAGGTACGCGAGCGCGAGCGGGTACACATCGTCCGGCACATTGAGCAGGCCCATGAGCCCGGCCGCAATGAGCTGGCCGAAGACTGCCACGAGCACGCCGCCGATGAGGGCCGTGACGATGGAAGTATGTACGGCGCGGTGTACGGTCTCGCGGTCGCCGCGGCCGATGGCGTTGGCGATGACGACGTTCGCGCCGAGCGCGATGCCGATGAACAGATTCAGGATCAGGCCGATGACCGGGCTGTTGGCGCCGACGGCGGCCACGGCGGCCGTGCGCATATCGCCTGTGAAGTTGCCGACGACGGCGATGTCGGCCGCGTTGAACAGCTGCCCGAGGATGCCGGTCGCGGCGACGGGCAGAGCATAGCGCGGGAGTTTGTTCCAGATCGGGCCGTTGAGCATGTCCAGGTGCTGCGGCTGGGTCGTTGACTGCATAATTTCCTCACCTTTTGTTCGAAATGCGTAAAAATCCAAAGACATATCATAGGCGAAGCGCAGCCGGGAATCAAGGCCAAATTTGTACAATTTCCTATCACACGGCGCTGGATACGGCAAAACCCCGCTCCGAAAGCTCCGGAGCGGGGTTGAACGCTGTGTTCAGTTGATTTTGAGCGTCTCCCAGAGCGTGTTGACGTAGGTCAGCGTGTCCTGGTCGAGGTTGCGGTAGGCGCTGCGGTTGTACGCGTCGCGGAACGAGCCGATGTCGGGGTAGAGGATGGCCATGGTGTCCTCGCCCATGTCGTCGATATACTCCGGATCGTCGTACACGAGCCGGTTCGGCGAGGCGTAGTAGATATACTCGGCGTTGGCAACGGCGGCCTCGCGGCTGAGCATGAAGTTGATGAAGCACTCGGCCAGCTCCTGATCCTGACAGCAGGACGGGATGCACATGGCGTCGATGAAGTAGTTCGTGTTCTCGGGGTAGTAAAACTGCAGATCCACGCTGTCGGCCTGCGCGTCGCACATCGTGAAGTAGTCGCCCGCGTAGTAGGCGGACACGGCGGCCTCACCGGACTCCATCATGTTGTAGATCTCGTCCATGACGTAGCTCTTGACGAGCGGACGCTGGTCGATGAGCGCCTGCAGCGCCTGCTGCCAGTCGTTGCGGTCGGTGGTGTTGACGTCGATGCCGGCACGGTACATGGCCGTGCCGAGCGCGTCGCGCGCGTTGTTGAACTGCAGGATGTTGCCGGCGTATTTCGGGTTCCACATCAGATCCCAGCTGCCGGTGTCGGCGGCATCGACGACGTTGGCGTTGTAGATCACACCCACGATGCCGTAGGTATACGGCACGGTGTAGGTGTCGTCCGGGTCATAGTACAGGCCGCGGAAATCCTCGGAGATATACTGATAGTTCGGGATGTTGTCGTAATTGAGCGGCAGGAGCATGTCCTCGCTCTCCATGCGCGCGATCATGTAGTCCGACGGGATGACCACGTCGTAGCTCACGGCGCCGCTCTTGAGCTTGGCGTACATGTCCTCGTTGCTGGCGTAGGTATCGTAGTTGACCTTGACGGGCACGCCGTAGGTCGCCTTGTACCAGTCCTCGAACGCGGCGATGGTGTCGAGCGAATCGTCCGAACCGTCGGAGATGTATTCGCCCCAGTTGTAGACGTTGAGCACGCGCGTTTCCTGCCGGCTGCTGTAGATGCTGATGCCGGCGATGAGCAGCGCGGCGGCAGTGAGGATGCCCACGGCGGCGCGCACGGGGTGGCGGCCCTTGTCGCTGCGGGCGGCGCGGGCGGGCTTGCCCTCGCGCTTGGCGCGGCGGGCGTCGCGGATGCGTTGCGTGTCGTCCTCGTCGACGAGGTTCGTCAGCAGCAGCAGCGCCAGAATGACGAAGAAGATGATCGTCGCCAGCGCGTACATCTTCGGCGTGACGGTCTTTTTCGTCATGTTGTAGATGCGGATCGGGAGCGTCTGAAAGCCGCTGCCCTGCGTGAAGTAGCTGATGACGAAGTCATCGAGCGAGAGCGTGAAGGCCATAATCATGCCGGTGATGATGCCGGGCAGGATTTCCGGGACCTCCACGCGGAAGAACGCGCGCACCGGCGTGCAGCCAAGGTCCATCGCGGCCTCGGGCAGCGCACGGTCCATCTGCTGCAGCTTCGGCAGCACCTGCATGATGACATACGGCAGGCAGAACGTGATGTGCGCCGCGAGCATCGACCAGAAGCCGAGGCTCGTGGTCGCGCCGAGCAGCCGGCCGAAGAACACGAACATGAGCATCAGCGAGATGCCGGTGATGATGTCCGGGTTCATCATGGGAATGTCGGTCGCCGTGTCGAGCGCGGCGCGCAGATATTTGTTGCGGAGCTTATTCATGCCCACGGCGGCGGCCGTGCCCATCGCGGTCGAGACGAGCGATGCGATCACGGCGAGGATGAGCGTGTTTTTGAGCGCGTTGAGCGTTTCTCCGTCGCAAAACAGCTCCTGATACCATTTGAGAGAGAAGCCGGAGAACACCGACAGGCTCTTTGCCTCGTTGAACGAGTACACCAGCAGGATCACGATCGGCGCGAACAGGAACACGAAGATGAGGGCGGTGTAGATTTTTGCAGCTCGTTTCATGTCACACACCTCCGTAGACGCGCTTGTTCGTGCCGC
>CAKTNQ010000064.1:0-4943 GCA_934589185.1 uncultured Oscillospiraceae bacterium
GTGCCGTTGTTCTTGATCGTGATCTCGGCCGTGAAGCGGCCGCGCTCCGTGCTGAAGGTGACGTTTGCCTCGCTTTCGGTGCGGAAGAGCCGGTCGATCTTGCTGACCTTTTTCTCCGCGTACGCACGCAGGGAATCGGACGGGGCCATTTTCTTTTCGATGAACGTGAACTTCATAAAACGCCACTCCTTTCAGGTTTTCCACTCCGGGTCGCCCCGGATCTGTTGACTACAGTGTAACCGGTTTCGCGGCAAAAAGAAAGGGACATTTTGTGAATATTTTCTCAATTGCCGCATCGCCGGTAATTTTTTTGTGCGGGGCAGGAGGAACTCAGCCCTTTTTGGCCTCCGCCTTGGCGAGGAACTTGTCCGCCATGATGAGAAAGCGCTCGTGCGTGCCCTGGCCGATGGGGCCGGCATCGTCTTCCGCCGTGACGCGGAACACGAGGCGACGGCGGTCGACCTCAACGAGCTCGGCCCTGGCCGTAACGTGCATGCCGACGGGCGTCGCCGCGTCGTGCGACACGTCGAGCTTCGTGCCGACGCTGCTCTGGCCTTCCTCCAGACCGTCGGCAATGGCGTTGCAGGCGGCGTTTTCCATCAGGGCGATCATGTACGGCGTGGCGAACACCGGCAGCGCGCCGGAGCCGACCGCAGCCGCGGTATTTTCAGGCGTCACGACGGCGGAAGCGGTGCCGACGGCGCCAACGGAAATGGACATGGTAATCGTCTCCTTTACTTTTGTGAGTACCCCCGGCTGACAGCTGGGGGTAAGATGAGTTTAACATGGATTCCATCAGAACGCAACCCAAATTCCGCGCCCGCGCCCGCCCCGTGTTAACGTTGTGTCATTCCTTGCAGGACGGGGGCCGCAGTGCTATAATATTTTATTGCCCGATCGGGTCGTTTCCGGCCGGACACGTCCCGCCGAAGCCATCGGCGGAGATCATTTGGCTTCCGCCATCGCCATTGGCGGAGCAGGGAGGAAAAACAATGAAAAACACCGAAAAAACCATGGACAAGATCGTCGCCCTGTGCAAGAACCGCGGCTTTGTGTACCCCGGTTCCGAGATCTACGGCGGCCTCGCCAACTCCTGGGACTACGGCCCGCTCGGCGTGGAGCTGAAAAACAACGTCAAGCGTGCGTGGTGGCAGAAGTTTGTGCAGGAAAACCCCTACAACGTCGGGCTCGACTCCGCGATCCTCATGAACCCGCAGGTCTGGGTGGCTTCCGGCCACGTGACGACGTTCAATGACCCGCTCATCGACTGCAAGTCCTGCAAGATGCGCCACCGCGCCGACAAGCTCATCGAGGGCTGGCTGGCCGAGAACCCCATGCCCGACGTGAACGTCGAGGCCATGACCAACGACGAGATGGTCGCCTTCATCCGCGCGCAGCAGATCCCCTGCCCGGGCTGCGGCAAGAGCGACTTTACCGATATCCGCAAGTTCAACCTCATGTTCAAGACCCATCAGGGCGTGACCGAGGACACGGCCGCCGAGGTGTATCTGCGCCCCGAGACCGCGCAGGGCATTTTCGTCAACTTCAAGAACATCCAGCGCACGACGCGCCGCAAGATCCCGTTCGGCGTCTGCCAGATCGGCAAGAGCTTCCGCAACGAGATCACGCCGGGCAACTTCATCTTCCGCATCCGCGAGTTCGAGCAGATGGAGCTCGAGTTCTTCTGCGAGCCGGACACTGACCTCGAGTGGTTCGACTACTGGCGCAGCTTCTGCCACGAGTGGCTCAAGGGCCTGAACATGCAGGATGAAAACCTCCGCCTGCGCGACCATGAGAAGGAGGAGCTGAGCTTCTACTCCAAGGCCACGACCGACTTTGAGTATCTGTTCCCGTTCGGCTGGGGCGAGCTCTGGGGCGTCGCCGACCGCACGAACTACGACCTGACCCAGCACCAGAAGTTCTCCGGTCAGGACATGGACTATTTCGACCAGGAGAAAAACGAGCACTACATCCCCTACGTCATCGAGCCGTCGCTCGGCGCAGACCGCGTGACGCTGGCCTTCCTGTGCGAGGCGTATGACGAGGAGGTCGTGGACGAGGCCAAGAACGACACCCGCGTCGTCATGCACTTCCACCCGGCGCTCGCGCCGTTCAAGTGCGCGGTGCTGCCGCTGTCGAAAAAGCTCTCCGAGCCCGCGACCGAGCTCTACCACAAGCTGCAGAAGCGCTTCATGTGCGACTATGACGAGGCCGGCTCCATCGGCAAGCGCTACCGCCGCCAGGACGAGATCGGCACGCCGTACTGCGTGACGTTCGACTTTGACTCCGCCGCCGACGGCTGCGTGACCGTGCGCGACCGCGACTCCATGCAGCAGGAGCGCATCCCCATGGATCAGCTCGAGGACTACATCGCCGCGCGCATCCGGTTTTAAGCCATGCCGAAGATCGTCCCGCCGCCGGACCCGACCGCGAAGGAGGAGCCCGGCGCGCAGATCGCCCGCTGGCTCGGGCCCGTGGGCGGCGGCTTCGTGCTGCTGCTGTCGGTGCTGATGGTGGTGTTCTGCCTCACGCGGGGCGCGAACCCCGTGCCGGGCTACACGCCGCCGCACGACAGCGACTATTACGCCCAGCACCTCGACGAGCTGGCGCAGGAGCTCAACGCCAATGTCCTGCCCGTGCTCGACGAGACCGCGCACGCCGAGGCGGACGGCGATACCGTCACCGTGACGGCATCGGCCAAGGAATACGTGCCCGTGCGCGGCGCGGTGCTGAAGTTTTACGACGCGGCGCTCTTTACATTCGAGAAAGCAAATTAGTATAGAGAAAAGGAAGAATCAACATGAAACACGGATTTATCAAGGTTGCAGCGGCTGCTCCCGAGATCCGGGTAGCAGACCCGATGTTCAATGCGGATGCCGTCATCCGCGCCATGGACGAGCACGCACGCCTCGGCGTGAAGGTGCTCGTGTTCCCGGAGCTGACGCTTACGGGCGCCACCTGCGGCGATCTGTTCTACCAGAACACCCTGCTCGCGGGCGCGGCGGCCGCGCTCGAAAAGGTCGTCAAGGCGTCCGAGGGCAAGGACATGCTCGTGTTCGTCGGCCTGCCGGTCGCGCAGGGCGCGAAGGTGTATGACGCGGCGGCCGCCGTGTGCAACGGCGAGCTGCTCGGCGTCGTGCCGGCCAGCTGCCCGGGCGACAAGCACTTCGCCCTGCCCGGCGCGCTGCTCGATGATATTCAGATCGGCTCGCTCGGCCCGGTCGATTTCCACCCGCAGCAGCTGTTCCAGCACAGCGAAGTCAGCGAGCTGAACGTCGCCGCGCTCGTCGGCGCGGACGTGTCCGCCCCGGTGTCCCCGGCCGTGCGCCATGCGCTCGCCGGTGCGACCGTGCTCGTCGAGATGGCGGGCTTCCCGATGGCGACGGACTCCGCCTGCCGCGTGACCACCGCCGTGCGCGCCGAGAGCGCGAAACTGCACGCCGGCGTCGTGCTGGCGGCCCCCGGCTTCGGCGAGTCAAGCACCGACGCGACGTATTCCGGCCTGTGCCTCATCGCTGAGGACGGTAAGGTGCTCGAGAGCGCCGAGGACGGCTGCTCCGACGTCGTGACCGAGCTCGACGTGCAGCTGCTCATCGCCGCGCGCCGCAAGGACGCGACCTTCACCGGCGACGCTGCGTCCTACGTCGTCACCGAGTGGGGCGAGGGCGTGGAGGAGACCGTGCTCACCCGCCCGTTCGGCAAGTACCCCTACCGCCCGGACGACCCGGCCGATTATCACGCCGCGGCCAAGCGCCTGCTGCACATGCAGGCCGCCAGCCTCGTGCGCCGCATGCAGTACGCCAATCTCAAGCACCCGGTCGTCGGCATCTCCGGCGGCGTGGACTCCACGCTCGCCGTCATCATCTGCGCCGAGGCCGTGAAGATGATGGGCCTGCCGGCCGACTACGTCACCGCCGTGACCATGCCGTGCTTCGGCACGACCGACCGCACGAAGTCCAACGCCATCATCGTGTCCGAGCAGCTCGGCGCGACCGTGCGCGTCATCGACATCGGCGAGAGCGTCATGCAGCACTTCAAGGACATCGGCCACGACCCCGAAAACCGCAACGTCGTGTACGAAAACTCGCAGGCGCGCGAGCGCACCCAGATCCTCATGGACGTGGCCAACGGCTTTGCCGACGGCGGCATCCATGTCGGCACCGAGGACATGAGCGAGTTTGCCGACGGCTGGTGCACCTACAACGGCGACCACATCTCCATGTACGACGTCAACGCCGGCTCCACCAAGACCATGGTGCAGATGGTCGTGCGCTACGTCGCCGAGACGACGGAGGACAAAGTGCTCGCCAAGGCCCTGCTCGACGTGCTCGACACGCCGGTCAGCCCCGAGCTGCTGCCCCCGACGCGCAACGGCGAGATCGCCCAGAAGAGCGAAGACTCCGTCGGCCCGTATAACCTGCAGGACTTCTTCCTGTACTATCTGGTCGATCACGGCTTCGCGCCCGAGAAGGTGCTGCGCCTGGCCGACATCGCCTACGGCGACGAGTTTGACCACGCGACGCTCAAAAAGTGGCTGCGCAGCTACTGCCGCCGCCTCTTCAGCCAGCAGTTCAAGCGCTCCTGCCTGCAGGACGGCCCGACGCTCAACGGCTTCAGCTTCTCGCCGCGCACCGGCTTCAGCATGCCGTCCGACGGGTCGGATGCCCTGTATCTGGCGACCGTGGATGCGCTGAAGTAATTGCATCATCAAAAATTGTCATGGGCGGACGTGCAAAGTTTGCACGTCCGCTCTTGATTTTTTGCGCCGGATTGGGTATCATACTCGTGCGCTATATCCCGCCCGGAGCGGGAACAGCAGCTTAGGAGGTATTAAAAATGAACAACAGCAATGGTAAGACCCGGCGTCTGGCTGGGCTTGCACTCTTCACCGCCATCGTCGTCGTGCTGCAGCTGCTCGGCAGCTTCATCAAGGTCGGCCCGTT
>CAKTNQ010000065.1:0-4696 GCA_934589185.1 uncultured Oscillospiraceae bacterium
AGGTCTCCAAGGACGAGGCCGAGGAGCTCAAGAAGAAGCTCGAGGAAGTCGGCGCTTCTGTCGAACTCAAGTAATCGGATCTTACACAAAAACCTCCGTGCCGTCCGGCACGGAGGTTTTTTTCTTTATTCGCACTGCCGCCGGTGCCGCCGCAGGTCCACGTGCTGCTTTTTGAGTGCGCGGCTTATTCGGCGGGCTTGTCTTCCTTGGGCTGGTACTGGTACGGTCCCGCATCCGGCTCGGCGTAGCCGGTGGCGATGTCAAACTGCTTAATGAGCTGCGAGATGCCGAGCTTCGTCACCATCAGTTCGCCGTAGGCCAGGTCGTCCGTGAAGCCGTTTTCGCGGCACTCCTCGAGCCCTTCCTTCACGTCCTCGAGCTCGGACACGCACTGCTCGTACAGGTCCTCGAGCTTTCCGAGCGCCGTGACGGTGTTGTCGCTGCTGCCCTCAACGGGGCACACGCTCTCGAACCGGCGGCCGATGCGCACGATCGCGGCGTAGCCCGCCTGCAGCATCATGAGCGTGAGCGCGCCCTCCTGTCCGGCGGCCTCGCTCTGCTTCATGCCGGTGATCATGTCCGACACATCCCCGACCCACTGCTTGTGCACGCCCTTGAGCTGGTCAAGGCGCTCGGTGAGCTGGGCCTCGGAGTGCCGGTTGGCGGAGTAACCGCCCTTTTTCAGTTTGCGGGTCAGACGTTCCATAGTATTTGCATCCTCCAAATGTATATTTCGGTCAATCGTCCACGTCAAGCGCCTCGAGGCCCTTGGCGGGGATGGGGCGGCTGTCGCCGTGGCGCACAAAGAGCATCGTCACAAACGCACCGGCCACAAAGATGGCGGCGTAGGGGAAGAGCACGGTCATGCCGAGCTTATCCATCAGGAAGCCCGAGAACATCGGCGTGACGACCTGGGCTGCCATGCTGGCCGTGTAGTAAAAGCCGGTGTAGCGGCCAACGTCGCTGCCGGAGCACATCTCCACGACCATCGGGAAGGAGTTGACGTTGATGGTGGCCCAGCCGATACCGGCGAGGCAGAACATGGCGTTCATGAGCATCGTGGGGCTCTCGGCGTTGAGGAAAGCGGCCACGCCGAACGCGACGGCCAGCATCACGACGCCGCCGAGGATGGTCTTCTTGCGGCCGATCTTGGATGCGACGATGCCGACGGGCAGGTAGGCCACGATGGCGGCGGCCTGCGCGAGCATGAGCGTGAGGTTGTAGTCCTTGTGCAGGATGTTGCTGGCGTAGACGGAGTATTTTGACGTCACGGCGTTGTAGCCGAAGAACCACAGCACGATCGACAGCAGCAGGAAGATGAGCGACCGGCGCTCGGCCTTGCCGAGCTTGCCGGAGCCGGCGGGCGCGTCGTCACTGTCGCCGTTGTCGATGCCGAAGCGCTTGCTGTCGGCCTGCATCTCGGCGACGAACTTCGGCTCGTTGACCGTCAGACGGAAGATCAGCAGCGCCAGCAGCATGATGCCCGCGATCACGGCGAAGTACGCCGTGTAGCTCATGAGCGAGTTGCGCACGGAGCTCGTGGCGAAGGCCATGCCGATGGCCAGCACGAGGATGCCGCCGGCGGTGCCCATGAGGTTGATGACGGCATTCGCCTTACTGCGCAGCGGTTTGATGGTAACATCGGGCATGAGCGCGACGGCGGGGGAGCGGAACGTGGCCATGGACACGAGCACGACGAGCAGCAGCACGATAAAGCCGATGAGCGCGCCCGGGTGCTGCACGGTCGTCTGGTGGGCGTAGGCCTGGCGCGCGGGCACGACATAGTTCGTGTAGTCGTGGTTCGTGACGGTCTTGCCCTCAGCGGTCGTGACCTGGCTCGTGATGGCGGCAAATTCGTCCTCCGAGAAGGTGTCCTCGAGCACGAACGTCTCGCCGTCGGGGGTCTTGAGCGTGCGGTCGGCCTCCTGCTGGTACACGACGCGCAGCGCGGCGGGATCGTCGATGGCGGCGGCCGCGTCGATGTTTTTCAGCTGCGCATCGTCGACGAGCGACAGGCTGATGAACGCGATGGCCGCAACGATCGTGCCAAGGACGATAAACGGCGTGCGGCGGCCGCGCTTGCCGGTGTGCTTGTCGGAGATCGCGCCGAACAGCGGCAGCAGAAACAGCGCCAGAATGTTGTCGAGCGCCATGATGACGCCGGACCACGCCTGCGACATGCCGAACTTATTCGTCAGGATCAGGGGGATGGTGTTGTCATACGCCTGCCAGAAGGCGCAGATCAGGAAAAAGGCAAAGCCAACGCAGATGGTGCGTTTGTAGTTGAGCTTCACAGGGTTACCTCCATCATGTGTATCGGATTTGTCTCATTCTACAATACCTCGCCCAGCAATTCAACAGGCATTTGACGAAAAGCAGAAATTGTTGTTTAATAAGGGCAAAGCAAACCGGCGGCCCGCGCCGCCGAAAGGAGGACACATTATGGATTGGAAAACTGCCTGCAAGATCGCCGCACCGGCCGCCGCCTGCGCGGGTGCGTTTGCATTTCTTGTTGCGCCGGGCCACGCCACGCGCGCACAGAAGGCCCCGTTCGTGTACCGCAACTATGCGCACCGCGGCCTGCACACCGAGGACGGCACCGTGCCGGAAAATTCGCTCCCGGCCTTCCGTGCTGCGGCCGAGGCGGGCTACGCCGTTGAGATGGATGTGCACCTGACGGCGGACGACCAGCTCGTCGTGTTCCACGACGACACGCTCGAGCGCATGTGCGGCGTGCCGGGTGTCATTGATGATTTCACGCTCGCCGAGCTGCGCGCTCTGCGCCTTGGCGATACCGACTGCGTCATCCCGACCTTTGCCGAGGCGCTCGAAGCGCTCGGCGGCCGCGTGCCGCTGCTGCTCGAGGTCAAGCGCGGGCATAATAACCGCCGTTTGTGCGCGCTGACGCTCGCCGCTCTGCGC
Organism: uncultured Oscillospiraceae bacterium; assembly: GCA_934589185.1. Taxonomy (GTDB): domain Bacteria; phylum Bacillota; class Clostridia; order Oscillospirales; family Oscillospiraceae; genus CAG-103. The sequence goes on from CAKTNQ010000065.1 coordinate 2,923, forward strand.
ACCTACGGCGGGCCGTACTGCGTCGAGAGCTTTGACCCCACGATCGTCGCGTGGTTCCGGCGCAACGCGCCCGATATTCTGCGCGGCCAGCTCAGCCAGCCGCCGAAGGACTACGGCAAGGCACTCAATAAGCCCGCGGCCGCCATCGTCGGCAACGTGCTCACGAACGTGATCGCCCGCCCGCAGTTCATCGCCTACAAGATCGGGCCGAAGCCGCTGAGCGTGCGCCTGTGCGAGGCCATGGGCGCCGTGCGTGCCGGCTGGACGAGCCGCGCCTGGACGCATGAGCACGACTACGACATCGTCATCTTCGAGCACTATCGCCCCGGCGCCTGGTTCCGCGCCGATATCTGAGCGGAACGTTCTTGATGATCGCAGCAGCCGCGCCGGCTTCCCGGTGCGGCTGCTGCCGCATCCGCACATAACGAAAACAACAGCCGCACCGGGAAACCGGTGCGGCTGCTGCTGTTGTTTGCTTGTGCTTGCACGTCCGCGGCGGATGCAGACCCGGACGCTGCAAAGTGGAAGAGAGAACACAAACGAGGGATTCGCAACACCATTTACAAAAACGATGTTTACTGAACATATCCTAACATTTGTGTTCGCTTTTGTCAAGCGGTTTTCGGAATTTTTTGCACTTTTTCTTACACTGCCGCGCCGTTGCGCAAAATCTGCGCCAGCTCTGCCACGTCGCGCAGGACGTACTTCGGCTGCACGTCGGACGCTTTGAGGATCGCCTCGTCTGTCTCGCCGGACATCACAAGCACGCTCTGCGCGCCCGCGTTCACGGCCACGGCAATGTCGGTGTAGATCCGGTCGCCCACGCAGCAGATCTGCGCGTTCGGCACGCCGGTCTGTGCCGAGATGACGTCGACCATGTTGCGGTTCGGCTTGCCGATATACGTCGGCTTCACGCCGGAGGCGGCGGTCAGCAGCGCGCAGATGCTCCCGCAGTCGGGCAGCACCTCGCCGGCCGGCATGGGGCAGACCCAGTCGGGGTTGGCGGCGATGAACGTCGCGCCGCGGCGCAGGAAGTGTACGGCCTTGTCGAGCTTTTCGTACACGAGCTCGGTGTCGAACCCGGCCACGACGATTTCCGCGCCGTCCTCCACCAGCGGGATGCCGTAGCTGAGCAGCTCACGGCGGAACGCCTGCGTGCCGACGAGGTACACAGGCTTGCCCGCGTAGTGCTGGTTGAGATACAGCGCCGTCGCCATGCCGGAGGTGAACACGTTTTCACTCTCGCACGGGAAGCCCAGCCGCCGCAGGCGCGTGATGTAGTCCGTGCCCGCGCGCGAGGAGTTGTTGGTCAGGTAAATGTACTGCCGTCCGGTATCGGCCAGCGTGTGGATGAAGTCGACCGCGCCGGGGAACACGTCGTCCCCGAGGTAGAGCGTGCCGTCCATGTCCAGCAGGAACAGGCGCGCGCCGAGCAGGTCTTTCAGATCGTTCATGGGAGCCACCTCACAGAATCTTATTTTTTTCTTAACACCCTATTATACCATGAAAAACGCGCCGCACAATCCCAATTATTCCGGCTGCGGGTGTTGAAAAAAACGGTCGATGTGCTATAATATTAAAATCTGTACCGTGGGCCGCTATTGCGTGCCGGCCGGGTACGGACCCAAAGGTGTAATTAAATTTTTGGAGGCATAGATATGGCAAAGAAACAATTCAAGGCCGAGTCGAAAAAGCTGCTCGACATGATGATCAACTCGATCTACACGCACAAGGAAATTTTCCTGCGCGAGATCATCTCGAACGCCTCGGACGC
>CAKTNQ010000066.1:0-4624 GCA_934589185.1 uncultured Oscillospiraceae bacterium
CGGGCAGAAGCGACAGCACCATGACCAGCGTCAGCAGCAGAGTCAAGATTCTCCTCTTCATGATAAGCCTTCTTTCTATATGAGATTGGATCCTTCACCGCCGGAGCGGCAGGAGTGCGCCGCAGACGGAAAAAATCTTATGTGCAGTTTACGTCTGAAATGTAAGTTTTTCAATTGACAAAGCACACAAGGTTTTTGGTGAATTTAATTTCATTATTCGTCGTATTATTAGCATATTCATACATGAATTATTTTTGATACGGTTATATGCGCTTATTATAGGTCTGAAAACCCATATATTCCAGCGTTTTTCCAGCTCGCGGGCAATTGAGGAGAAACGGCGCACATTAGTATTTATTCATTCAATTTTTTGTTTTATTCGCACGCGGGCAGAAAAACACCGCCGCAGGGAAAACCCTGCGGCGGTGTTTTTTTACGTTTTGCTAAGAAGCAGCAGGTACAGCAGCCCGCCCAGCGTTATAACGGCATAAGCACCCAGCAGGACGCTGTCCGTCACGCGGGAGCGGCACACATCTGCCACCCATTCGGACACCGGCAGAAATGTTTCCTGTTCCGCGCGTACCCCGACGACCTGCTGTTCACCGCTGTGCATATCCAGAAAGGAAAACCGGCGGCCGGAGACCGTCAGCTCCAGCTCCGTCCCACCTGCTGCCAACGCCTGCAGGCGCGCAGTATCTTCCCGCACTGCGTCATAGCCGTGCCAATCTCTGCGCAGGAAGAATCGCTCTCCGTTCGGCGTTGTAAACGCGATCCACTGCGCCCACCGCACGGCCTCATAGTGCACATCCGTGATTTTTGTGCGGACGGTGCGGACATCCCGCACATTCGGAATTGCAAAAATGCAGCCGTACAGGCTGCCGACCAGAAGCAAGTTACACAGCAGATACACCAGCAGATGACGGCGCGTGCTTTGCTTGTCCCAGCGCCTGGTCAGCGCCTGCCGCCGTTTGAGCAGCCGCTTTTTCAGACTGATTTTTGAACTCTGTTTTCCGCGCATGTCATCACCGCGGCTTTCTGTCGTCGCTGCGGTCGGGGGAAGCCACGACTGACGCTCGCGCTTCCGGCTTTTCCGCCTGCAGGAGCGGGTTGTCGATGCGCGTGATCACTGCATACCCCACCACATGCGCGCCTTCCTGCATCGGAATCCGTTTTCCGACCCACAGGCAATGCGGATACGCCTCGGGAGAAAGGAACGTGATCGTTCCGCGGGCCGACGCGCCCGGCGGCACGGAGCCCACATCATAATAATAGTGAACGCCGGTCGTCAGACAGGTATCGGTCAGCCGATGCGCCGGTCGATACCCGTCACGGACGGGGCTTTTCCGAACGTCATTGAATGAAAAAAACGCCTCTACGTCCGGCGGGCGCTCCGGAACAGGCGTTACTGGAATTTGTTGTCTCATCTGGTGCGTCCCCTCCGTTCTGCTGACAGAATATCCTGCGCCGGAGGCCCTGTCAAGCGCAAAAAATCCGCCCGCCGCAGGTGTTGGGCCCGGATGGCGTCTATCGTCCGTTTGCTCCGTCTGCCTTTTTATGCTATCATGGAACAGAATCCGCAAAAAGAGAGGAGACCCGAGACATGAAAAAAACATGGCATACCGTATTTCTGATCCTGCTGATCTGTCTGGACGCGGCGCTGCTGCTTCTGCCGCTGCTGCCCGGTTATCGCGCGCTGTTCGATGTCGGCCCGTATCCCGACCGGCTGCCCGCGTTCCGCTTCCTGAAGCTGGCCGGTTATGCCCTGTTTTTCCCCCTGACGGCATACGGCTGCGGCAGGCTGCTGGCGCGCATCCGCAGGCCCCGGCTCCGCTGGCTGCCGGCGGCGGTCTTTGCGCTGATCGCCACGGCGCTGGTCTGCCTGCACAACAACTGTCTGCACATGCTCTGCCAGCTGGACAGCGGCTGGGTACACGTGCCGCACATGTATGAAAACCTGGTGCGCACGGACCTGACTTACCGCGGCGGCATCGGCATCTTCCGGTATGTGCTCCCGTGGGCCGGCACCCTTCTGCTGTGCGTTCTGGCCGGTACATACAGCCTGCAGCAGTTCCTGTCGCTCTGCCGGAAGGCATTCGCGGCACTGCGGCGGCGCTGCCTGCTGCGCCGCGCGCAAACGCGTCATGCGCTGCCCTGTTCCCTGCTGGTGCTCAGCATGGCGGACCGCGCGCAGTTCGCCGCCGAGCTTGTGGACCGGCTCGACCGCGCGCATATCGTGCGCACCAGCGGCGCGCAGCTGCGCAGCCGGTGCGCCACACCGTCCGGAGCGCTCGACGACGCGGCGGGATCGCTGCGCGGAAATGCCGACCTTCTGGTCGTGGAGGACCTCGAGTCGTTTGTCTGCGGTACAGAGCAGTGGCAGAGAGCCTGCGCGTTTTTCTTCCAGAACATCATCGAGGACGGGACCGATGTCATCGCGACGGCGGACGATCCGGCAAAAACCGCGCCGGAGTTCTGGTACCGCTTGACCTGCGCCTGCCCGTTTTCCGTCCGAACGCTGAAAGAATGACCGGCGGGCGCAACATTCACATCTGAATTCACATCTGAATTTTGCACCCAAGGGGGGTATTTCTGCGAATTTTGATATAAAATGTCTGCAAAAACACCGAAAACACCATTACCAAGGAGGAACTGCCCATGACCCACCGCAAACACGCAGCCGCGCTGCTGACCGCCGTGCTCCTGCTGGCGCTGACTGCCTGCGGCAGGCAGACCGCCGCATCCGATCCCGCACAGACGCCTGCGGCCCCGGCCGTTGAGACACCCGTCATCGCCGCCCCGGCCGCGACACCGACGCCCGCCGCCGGAAAAGACGCCGGCAGCGACGGCTGGAAGGCCGAGTTTGAACGGAGCCTGCTCGAAAGCTACGGCGTCACGCCCGACCACTACGAGGATCTCGGAAACGGCATCTATCAGGTCTATGTGAAGATCGACGGCAAAGTCGTGCCCTACGTCACGGTTGATTCCGCGACCGGCGACTACCACGGCTGAGCACCGGCAGCAAAACAAAAACCACGCCCCTGCGCGCCATTTTGGCGCGCAGGGGCGTGGCGGTTTTCTGCCTGCAAATTATCCGCGCAGGCCGACGGCCTCGAGCACGGCCTCGATGCGGTCGGACGCCTGCACCGGCCAGTCACCCTTGACGTTCTGGCAGCCGGCGGAATCGAGCAGATCGCGCGCGCCGCTGCCCATGAGCGTCTGGCAGGTCGTGTCGATCAGGTCCATCTGCTGGCTGAAGGCCACCTGCGCGTCGTTGCCCTTGCCGCTGAGCCACGCGGCGACGGCGGACTTGATCTCGCTCTGGGTCATCGTGCTCGCCGCGCCCCAGTCGAGCAGCTTCACGGCGTAGGGTACTGCCTTGAGCGAGCTGCCGGTCACGCCGAGCTGCACGTTCTTTTCAATGTCGTCGAGCACCGTGGTCAGCTGGTCCGTCTCCATGCCGGCCGGGCGGGCCGGGTCGGAGGTCGGGTCTGCGGGCGTCTGCACCGGCGGCGTCACGACCGTGGGGGTAGAGGACGTCTCCGGCGTCTGCGTCTTGCTGCCGCAGGCGGCCAGCGCCAGCACGAGCACCAGCGTGAGCGCGAGCGCCGCGAAGCGCTTTGCATTGCGGGATAACCATACCTTCATATGGAAACACTCCTTTCGTTGTGCCCTTATGATATGCAAGGGCGCGCCCGCTGTCAAGAACATGCACGCGCCCTCTTGACAAATACCCTCCGGGGGTATATATTCAAAAATACCCCCAAGGGGTATACGGGAAACAATGAGGTACTGACATATGGACGATGAGAAAAAAACCTGCTGCTGCGGCTGTTCGCAGCGCAAGAAGGAGCGCACGCCGGAGGAATACAAACGGCTCATCCACCGGCTCAACCGCATCGAGGGCCAGATCCGCGGCATCCGCGGCATGGTCGAGAACGACGCCTACTGCCCGGACATTCTCGTGCAGTCGGCGGCGGCGGGCGCGGCGCTCAATGCATTCAATAAGGAGCTGCTGGCCAGCCACATCCGCACCTGCGTCGTCGAGGACATCCGCGACGGCAAGGACGAGGTGATCGACGAGCTGGTGGCGACGCTGCAGAAGCTCATGAAATGAGCCGCACCGCAAAGGAGGAACCACTTTGAAGCAATACCATGTCACCGGCATGAGCTGCGCGGCCTGCTCGGCGCGCGTGGAAAAGGCGGTGTCGAACGTGCCGGGCGTGACGGCGTGCTCGGTCAGCCTGCTGACCAACGCCATGGGGGTGGAGGGCACGGCGGCGGACCAGGCCATCATCGACGCGGTGCAGGCCGCGGGCTACGGCGCGTCGGTCAAGGGCGCGCAGCAGAGCGCAAGCCCCGCCGCCGGCGCCGACGCGCTGGCCGACCACGAGACGCCGAAGCTGCGGCGCCGGCTCTTCTGGTCGCTGGGCTTTCTGCTCGTGCTGATGTACTTTTCCATGGGCCACATGATGTGGGGCTGGCCGCTGCCGAAGTTTTATGACAGCAACCACGTCGCCATGGGCCTGACGCAGCTGCTGCTGACGGTCATCATCATGGTCATCAACCAGAAGTTTTTCATCAGCGGCTTCCAGGCGCTCTGGCACCGCGCGCCGAACATGGACAC
>CAKTNQ010000067.1:0-4613 GCA_934589185.1 uncultured Oscillospiraceae bacterium
AGACCGGCGCCACGAAGATCAAGGTGGCGGACTATCTGCCGGCGCTGCTGTTCGTGCCGCTCATCCGCTGGCTGGTCGGCCTGCCGGTCTGGCAGCAGATCGCCGCGCGGTTTTGAGCGATACCATTTAAATATAGAAAAAGCACCCCCCGTGCGGGGGTGCTTTTCTGCATATTCAGATGGCCAGCGTGCGGATGCGGCCGAGGCCCGGCAGCACGCGGCCGAACAGCGACACGAGCGGCCCCACGATCAGTGCCGACACGACCGTGCCGATGCCGAACGAGTTGATGAGCAGGCCGAGCGTGAAAAAGAGGTAGCGCAGGGCGATTTTTCTGGCATTTTGGCCGCGGGGCGCGGGGGGCATGGACATTCTTCTTTCTAAAAATGCAATGATATAGAGATGGCGCAGCCGTTTTTGGGACAGTTGTCAAGGCCTGTGCCGCGCGGAAATGCAAAAAAACCGCGCGGAGAGGGTTGTTTTTCCCGCGCGTTTGTGTTACGATACTCTTTCCCGCGGGAAGAAAGGGTGTGGGCACATGGGTTTCTGGCTCAACCAGGCGCTGGGTCTGCTCGGCAGCCTGATCGTGTTTGTCTCGGTGCAATTCAATAACCGCCGTGTCATCCTCGCTGCGCAGGCCGCCGCCTGCCTGATGTGGATCGTGCACTACGGGCTGCTCGGCGCGATGACCGCCGCGACCATCAACATTCTGTCGTTCGCGCGCAGCGTCGTGTTTTATTTCAACGACCGCAAGTGGGCGCAGAGCCGCGCGTGGCTGTGGGCGTTTCTGGCGCTGTACATCGTCAACACCGTCCTCACGTGGGCGGGGCCGATGAGCCTGCTGCCCGGCATCGCCATGAGCATGACGACGGTCGCGCTCTGGACGCGCGACATGCGCCGCACGCGCCTGCTCTATCTGACCAATTCGCCGTTCTGGTTCACGTATGACATCCTCGCGCGCTCGTACTCGTGCATGGTCATCGAGGCCATCGCCTTCGTGTCCTACGCCGTCGCCGTGTGGCGGTTTGACATCAAAAAACAGCCGCAGGCATGAAAAATATGCAAAAACTCCCCGCCCGAAAGCGGGGAGTTTTCCTGTTTTAAAGGGTGCGTTGGAGTGGCTTACCACGTCAGCGCGTCGTCAAAGTCCACGAGGTCGGGCCGCACGGGCTCCTCGCCCATGACGGTCTGCATGTAGAGGTTGACCTGCCGGCGCATGTCACGCTTGGAGATCGTGCGCGAATCGAGCAGATCCTGCGCGACCCAGAGCATGTGCACGCCGCGCGCGGCCGCCTGCTCCTCGAACACGCCGCGCAGACCGTCCATGCCCTTGCAGGAAATCTGGTCGTACATGAGCACCATGTCGGCGTTGTACTGTTTGCAGACGATCCACAGCTCATCGAGCACGTTCGCGTAGCCGCCCTTCGTGTGCTTGCGCATGGTGGTGCGCTGGTAGCTGCGGGCGAGATCGGCGAGCGCCTGATCTTGATCCTCCGTGTTGATGATGATGTCGGAAATGAGCGACTCCATGCTCGCCACGACGTTGATGCCCCAGCAGTTTTCCGCCCAGACGGAGAAGTCGGGGTAGAAGTTCGCCGGGCACGACCACTCGACGCAGCGGTGGCGCATCGCGGGGGCGCAGGGCTTTTTCTGCTGGTAGCCGCGCATCATGATACGGTTGACGCGGCGGTCGGTGTCGAGAAAATGCGGGTCCATGCCGCCGGAGAGATGGTAGAAAAACATGCGGTAGATCCAGAACGTCTCGCCCGTCATCTGCGGGTAGGGCGTGCGGTTGACCTCCCACTTCTGCAGCTCGTACTCCGTCTCCTGATTGTAGACCTTCATGGCCTTAAAGAACGCGTCCCAGTCGAACGTCTCGCCGGTCTGCTCCTCGATGAAGCGGATGAGCCCCCGCAGCTCCTCGACGGCGTAGTCCTGCACCGCCTCCTCATTGTAGCGGATGGGCACGCCGAAGTAGTACGTCGGGAGGTTGAAGTACCGGTCCTGATACGACGTCGTGGCGACGCTGCCGTCGCACGGCATGTTGCAGGCGACAAAGCACGTGCCGAGCTTGGGATACTCGTCGCGCAGGGCGCAGCCGGCCTCGGCCGAGGGCAGGGGGCAGACGTCGGCCGGGATGCCGAAGTTCTCGGCCGCGTCGAGGTACGGCGGCGTGATCTGCTGGTCGAGGATGGAGCACAGAAACACCGGCAGCACCTGCGCCGGCAGATAGATAAGGTTCGGGAAGCCGGCCATGATCTCGCCCGGGACAAGCTCGTCAAAGAGCACGACCTTCTTGGACATTTGGTTGCCGGGGTGGAAGTGCTCGTCGGCCACGAACGAGATGCGCAGCAGGTCGGTGGCCTTTTTCACGATGCGGTCGTACTGTGCGCGGGCCATGCGCAGCTGGTTGCCGCGCATGCCGAGCGTGCCGCGGTCGACAAAGTTCGGGTAGGTCAGATAGGTCGCAAACCACTGGTAGCGAAACAGTGCGCGCACGACCGACACCGGGCACTTGGCCACGAAGGCGACCATGTCCTTCCAACACTTGAGCCACATATAGAAATCGAACGCCGTGTCGCGCACGCCGCGCAGCTCACGGTAGCGAAACTGCCCCTTCTCGGGATTGAAGCGGTATGTATAGTCATTGATGTGGCGGAGAAACTCCCGCAGGGAGCGCTTTTCCTTGTCAGCCATGGTCACTTGCCTCCTCTCTGCGCCTGAAGCTGCTTGATCTCCAGACTCTCGACGAATGCCTGCACGCGTGTGCGCAGCTGGCCGTTGCCGCCGGTGGCGTTCTGCCGGTCGACCGCGACGGACGGGATGCCGTAGTCGTGCGTGATGACGTGGCTCGCCAGCGCGCGCTCATAGCCCCAGTATTCGCAGAACTTGAGCTGTTCGTACAGCACGCCCTGCGCGTGGTACTCCTCGCACAGGTCACGCACGAGCTGCCAGCGGCCCTCCACCTTCTCGCGCTGCATGTAGCGCGGGCACTGGCTCGTGGTGAGGTAGTGCCGGGCGATGCTCTCGAGCACCGGCAGGTCGGGGTCGAGATGAATTTCCTCGCGGCCGGGCTTGGAGCCGAAGCAGAAGCGGTCGACCACGACGAGCGCGCCCGCCTCCTCCACGAGCTTGGTAAAGCCGGGGTCGTCGATCTCGCTGCCGACGACGGCGATCTTCACGCGGAAGTTCGGCTTGGCGTCCGGCTCGCGGTGCCGCAGCTCCTCGAGCGTCTCGCGCAGCTTGTCGACGATGAGGTACTTCGGGCAGCAGTAGCTCACGAGGTTGAGAATGTGGTACTCGTAGCCCGTGATGCGCGGGTTTTCCTCCTTGCGGAACTGGCCGATCTCGGTCAGGATGCGGCAGACCTCGTTGTGCTCGGCCACCGCCTTGCGCAGCGCGTCGTCCGAGACGTCCACGCCGTAGACCTCGTGCAGCGGCTCGAGCACCTTGCGCCGGAGCTGGTCGACATAGTGGCGCACGGTATTATCCGTGACCTTGAAGGGCATGTCGAGGAAGGTGACGAAAAACTGTTCGTTGTCCACGAGATGCAGCAGCTCGAAGTGCTCGAGCGCGCGGTTCATCTCCGAGCAGGTCTCCGTCGCCAGCAGGGCGGACAGGAAGTTGTAGCCCCCCTCGATGCCGCGCTCGAGCAGCGACTTGCAGTAGTCGCAGATGAAGTTCGACATGTAGTACGACGAGATATCCAGCGACCCCGTCAGCGGCGCGCGCAGACGCACCGAAAAGCAGTCGCTGGTGTTGAGCAGCACCTCGGGCATGTGGTAGCAGGTGTAGGCCAGCGCGTGCTTCCCCTCGGCACACGCCTGCTGCACGAGCGGGTTGTTCGCGCTCTCGAGCAGCTTTTCAAATTCGTAGAGATACTTCAGGTCTTTCAAACGGCTCTCCCCTCCATGTTAAAAAAGTCGCATACTGGTAGTCACATTATACAGGACATTGTCCGATATCGCAATAGATTTTGAACATCTTTCCTGAAAATGTGCAAAAATTGACCACCCGTTTCCATCGCCGCTGTGGTATAATGGGCGCAGAAAGTTTGCAGGAGGTGCCCGTCATGAAGCCCCAGTTTGCCAATGTGTTCAACGTCTCGGTCAATGACAACCGCTCGGAGTGCTCGCTGAGCTTTTACCATATGTATATGCAGCACAATTACACGCCCCAGCCCAAGGGCCTGATCGACATGCCGGAAAAGACGGTCGGCGAGGTCGCGAGCATCATGCTCACGCGCGAGGGGGCGCACGCGCTCACGCGCCTGCTCATCCAGAGCTTCGGCCTGCCGGAGGAGAAAGCATGAGCGCGGCGCAGACGCTCCGCCCCGGCCGTTACCGGCACTTCAAGGGGAAGGAATATGAGCTGCTCTTTCTCGCCACGCACTCGGAGACATTGGAGCCGATGGTCGTCTACCGCGCGCTCTACGGGGAGCGGGGTGTCTGGGTGCGCCCCGCCGCCATGTGGAGTGAAATGATCGAGCGCGACGGGCGGACCGTCCGCCGCTTCACCTATATTGGAGAATAGCGCACCGCGGTTTTGGGATTGACCCGCCGCCGGAAACGTGATACCATATTTTCGGTCACTTTGTGCCGAAACCTGTCACCGAG
>CAKTNQ010000068.1:0-4601 GCA_934589185.1 uncultured Oscillospiraceae bacterium
GCGACGTATCCCGAGAGCATCGCGCACGTATTCTCCAAGCAGAAGATCACGATGCCCGCGCTGACCGAGCGCGACATCATCACCTATTTCACCGGCGTGCGCGCCCCCACGTTCGAGGAGGACTTCATCATCGAGCGCGGCCGGCACACGCACAACCTCATCCACGTCGCGGGCATCCAGTCCCCCGGCCTGACGACGGCGCCCGCCGTCGCGGAGGACGTGGCGGACATGGCCGTGCGCATCCTCGCGCGCGAGCGCCCCGTGGCCGTCAATCCGGACTTTGACCCCCACCGCCCGGGCATCCCCGTCCTGCGGGAGATGGACGACGCCACGCGCGCTGTCTACATCGCGAAAAACCCCGACTACGGCGTCATCGTCTGCCGCTGCGAGGAGATCAGCCGCGGCGAGATCCTCGACGCGCTGCGCTCGAACGTGTGCGTGCCGACGGTCGACGGCGTGAAAAAGCGCGTGCGGCCCGGCATGGGCCGCTGCCAGGGCGGGTTCTGCTCGCCGCAGGTGGTGCGCATCATCGCGGAGTATCTTGGCGTGCCGCTCAGCGCGGTGCGCAAGTCCTCGGCCGACGCGCCCATCACGTTCGGCCCGACGAAATCCGGGGAGGTGCAGGCGTGATGTACGACGTCATTGTCATCGGCGGCGGCCCCGGCGGGCTCGCGGCCGCCATCTCCGCGCACGAAAACGGTGCGCACGTGCTGCTCATCGAGCGCGAAGCGCGCCTGGGCGGCATGCTCAAGCAGTGTATTCACGACGGCTTCGGCCTCGCCCGCTTCGGCGAGCGGCTGGCCGGGCCCGAATATGTCGAGCGCTTCATCGACCGGCTCGAGGAGCTGGGCATCGAGGCGCACACGCAGACCTTCGTCACGCGCGTGGAGAAAACGCCTACTGGCTTTGCGGTCGTCACCGTCAGCCGCGGCGGCGTCGCGCGCTATGAAACCCGCACGCTCGTGCTGGCCACCGGCTGCCGCGAGCGCACGGCAAAGCAGGTCTTTATCCACGGCACGCGCCCGGCGGGCGTGTTCACGGCCGGCACCGCGCAGCACTTTACGAACCTGCTCGGCGAGCTGCCGACCCGGCGCTGCGTCATCCTCGGCAGCGGCGACATCGGCCTCATCATGGCCCGCCGCCTGACGCTTGAGGGTGCGGAGGTCCTCGGCGTGTACGAGGCCAAGCCCACCCCCTCCGGCCTGACGCGCAACATCCACCAGTGCCTGCATGACTACAACATCCCGCTGCACCTGAGCCACACGGTCACGCGCGTGTTCGGCGCCGACCGGCTCACGGGCGTAGAGGTCGCAGAGGTCGATGAGACCATGCGCCCCATCCCCGGCACGGAGCAGCGCATCGACTGCGACGCGCTGATCGTGTCCGTCGGCCTTATCCCGGAAAACGAGCTGGCGGAGTCACTCGGCGTCCCGCTCGACGGGCACACCCGCGGCCCCGTGTGCGACGGGCAGCTCATGACGGAGGTGCCCGGCATCTTCTCGTGCGGCAACGCGCTGCACGTCAACGACCTCGTGGACTACGTGTCCGCCTCCGGCGAGCTCGCCGGCAGGAGCGCCGCGCACTTTGCCGCGCACACGCGCGACGAGGTCGCGCTCACAATCTCGGACGATTTCGGCTATCTCGTCCCCCAGCGGCTCGACCGCACGGAGGATAACAGCGGCGTCACGCTGTATTTCCGCAGCGCGGCGGTGCTCGGCCCCTGCCGCGTGGTGCTGACCATGGACGGGAAGGAAGTCTGGTCGCGGCGCTACCCCTTCCTGCGCCCGCCCGAGATGCAGCAGCTCACACTGGACTTTGACAAGCTCGACATCGCCCGCGCGCGCGATGTCCACTTTACGATCGAGGTGGCAGAGGCATGAAAGAACTCACCTGTATCGGCTGCCCGCGCGGCTGCACCTTGAAAATCGAACGCGACGGTGACGGCTGGTCCGTCACCGGCAACACCTGCCCCCGCGGCCGGGAGTTTGCCATCTCGGAGATGACCGCGCCCAAGCGCACCATCTGCTCGACCGTGCGCACGGCCTTCCCGGACGCGCCGGTGCTGCCGGTGCGCGTGTCGGCCGACATTCCGAAGGACCGCATCTTCGACGTCATGGACGCGATCCGCACCGTCACCGTATCAGAGCGCATCGGCCGCGGCGACGTCGTGATCCCGGACGTGCTCGGCCTCGGCGTGGACGTCATCGCCACGAGCAGTCCCCTCAGGCACAGACCCGAATGAATCTTTTGTATAGAGAGCAAAAATAAATCTTAGGAGGGAATCATCTTGAGCAAACCGCTGGTGCTGACCTGCGACATCGGCACACAGAGCGCACGCGCCCTGCTCGTGGACCCGGACGGCCGGATCGTAGACGTCGTGCAGAGCAAATATGCCGAGCCCTACTTCTCGAAAGAGCCCGGCTGGGCCGAGCAGAAGCCGAACTTCTACTTCGACCGCCTGTGCGAGTGCTGCCGCGAGCTGTGCGCGCGCAGCAATGCCCTGCTGCCGGACGTGATCGCCATGACGATCACCGTCATCCGCGACACCGTCGTGTGTCTGGACGCGAACAACGAGCCCCTGCGCGACATCATTCTCTGGCTGGACAAGCGCACCGTCGACCCGAACGGCGCCATGCCCGCCAAGAACATGATGCTCTTCAAGGTCGCCGGCATGGAGCCGACGGCGAAGGTGGTCTACGCCGCCTCCGTCGGCAACTGGATCATGCGCCACGAGCCGGAGATCTGGGCCAGGACCGCCAAATACGTCATGCTGCCCACGTACCTGAACTACAAGCTCACGGGCAACCTCATCGACTCGGCCTCGAACCAGATCGGACACATCCCGTTCGACTACAAAAACCGCCGCTGGATGAAGCCCGGCAGCCTCACGCGCTGCTTCTGCGACGTGCCGAACGAAAAGCTGTGCGACCTCGTGCCCTCCGGCACGGTCATCGGCACGGTCACGGACGAGGTCTGCGCCCTGACCGGCATCCCCGCCGGCCTGCCGCTGATCTCGACCGGCTCGGACAAGGGCTGCGAGACGCTCGGCCTCGCCGTCGTCGATTCCGACAAGGCGTCGATCTCGCTGGGCACGACGGCCACCATCCAGTTCAGCACGACCGAGTACGTCGAGCCGCAGCAGTTTCTGCCCGCCTACCCCGGCGTGCTCAACGACCACTACAATCCCGAGATCGAGATCTACCGCGGCCTGTGGCTGCTGTCGTGGTTCGTGAAGGAATTCGGCACGGCCGACGCCATCGACGCCAAGGAAAAGGGCATGGCGCCCGAGGCCCTGCTCGACCAGCGCATCCGCGACCTGCCCGCCGGCAGCGACGGCCTGCTCCTGCAGCCGTACTGGACGGCCGGCATCCTGCACCCGGACTCGCTCGGCGCGGTCATCGGCTTTTCGGACTACCACACGCGCTACCACTTCTACCGCGCCATCATCGAGGGCCTGTGCCTGGAGCTGTACATGGCGCTGCGCATCATGGAAGACCGCTCGGGCCTGACCATTCACGAGATCCGCATCGGCGGCGGCGGCGCGAAGAGCGACGTGGTCTGCCAGATCGCGGCGGACGTGTTCGGTCTGCCGGTCGTGCGCTCGCAGACGCACGAGGCGTGCTCCATCGGCTCGTCCATGGTCGCGTTCGTGGCCAAGGGCGTGTTCGCCGATTTTGACGAGGCGGCCAAAGCCATGGTCCACGTCAAGGATACGTTCCAGCCCAATGAGCGGAATCACGAGGTATATAACGACATTTACGAGCAGGCCTACCGCAAGATCTACCCGCGCCTGCGCCCGATCTATCAGAAACTGATCCAAGTCAAGAGGAGGATTGCACAATGAGCAACAAACCGTACAAAGGATTCGAGCCGAAATGGCTGCTCACCCCCGCGCCGGCGGACAGCTACCGCTCCATCTTCCGCTGGGGCGACCCGAACTTCTTCAAATACCCGAAGGAGTCTCTGTACACGCTCATGAAAGAGAAGTTCCAGATGACGGACGACGATTTCAAGGCATATTCCGACGACACCGGCTTTGACCCCGTGGAGCTGCCCGATCACCCGGTGCAGCTTGCGCCCGAGCACATCGAGGCGCTCAAAAAGATCGTCGGCGAGCAGAATGTCTCCACCACGGACTACGACCGTCTGAGCGTGGCCTACGGCGCCACGGCCTACGACCTGCTGCGTCTGCGCCACAAGCGCGTCGACAGCGTGCCGGACGTCGTGCTCTACCCCGAGACGACCGAGCAGGTCGAGCAGATCGTGGCCTACTCCACCGAGCACCACATCCCGCTGTACGTCTACGGCGGCGGCAGCAGCGTCACCCGCGGCGTCGAGCCGATCAAGGGCGGCATCTCGCTGGATATGCGCCGCAACTTCAACAAGGTCATCAGCTTCAACGAGATCGACCAGACCATCACCGTGCAGGCCGGCATGTCCGGCCCCGATCTGGAAAAGACGCTCCAGAGCGCGCCGGAGCTCTTCGGCGCCAAGCGGCAGTACACCTGCGGCCACTTCCCGCAGTCGTTCGAGTATTCGAGCGTCGGCGGCTGGACGGTCACGCGCGGCGCGGGCCAGAACAGCACGTATTACGGCACCAT
>CAKTNQ010000069.1:0-4595 GCA_934589185.1 uncultured Oscillospiraceae bacterium
GGCAGCGACTGCTTGCCGGTCTGCCAGATGACGGACAGGTTCATGCCGAAGCCGAGCAGGATGACGGCGTACTGCAGCACCTTTTTCGACACGAACGAAATGCCGGGCTGCGCCGCGCTCTTGTCGTGCCAGAGCAGGGTGACGATCATGCCGGCGAGAATGCCGAACACCGGGCCGCCGACGATCGGAAACCGCTGCCCGAGCAGCCAGCAGGGCACGGCCATGACGAGGCACACGAGGATGCCTTTCCAGTTTTTTTGAATGAAGTTCATGAGGATTCCTTTCTCTCCATGCGTTGTTTGCAGAGAGCATCATATCATAACCGAACGATAAAGAAAAATGATTTCTATTTATCAAATGATAATTATATGTTATCATTGACCGAGAAATCTACGGAAAAGGGGGATACCCATGCTGGATTTTCGCGTCGAGACCTTTCTGGCCGTGTGCCGGCACATGAATTTTACGAAGGCGGCGCGCGAGCTCAACATTACGCAGCCTGCGGTCTCGCACCACATCCACTATCTGGAGCAGGCTTACGGCACGGCGCTGTTCCAGCACAACGGCAAGCGCCTGCAGCTGACCGAGGCGGGGGAGATTCTGCGCCGCACGCTGTTGACGATGAAGCATGACGAGCAGCACCTGCAAAAGCGCATGCAGCAGGCCGCCTCCGGCACGCGCGACTATTCGTTCGGCGCGACGCTCTCGGTCGCGGAGTTCATGATCAACGAGGCGCTCGGCCGGTTTTTGCAGCTGCACCCGGACAGCCACATTCAGATGCAGGTGGCGGATACGAAGGTGCTGCTGAGCAAGCTCGATTCCGGCGAGCTGGATTTTGCAGTCGTCGAGGGCGATTTCCCGAAGGCGGAGTATGACTTCTTTGTGTTCGGCACAGAGGAATATGTCGCCGCCGGAGACCCGGAGAAGGCCGCGCGCTATCGCGGCCGGCGCCTGACGGACCTGCTGGTTGAGCCGCTGCTGCTGCGCGAAGAGGGCTCGGGCACGCGCGTGATCCTGGAGTACTACCTGAAGGAGCACGGCCTGGCGGCGGCGGATTTTGCCCGCACGGTCGAGATCGGCAACATCGGCGCGATCAAGACGCTGCTCAAAAGCGGCTACGGCGTGTCATTTCTCTACCGCGCGGCCATCCGCCCGGAGGAGGCGGCGGGCACGCTCGGCGTGATCGAGCTGAGCGACTTTCGGCTGCGGCACGACATCATGTTTCTGTTCCCGAAAAACAGCAATTTCCGCGCCGATTACACGGCCATTTTCCGCGAGCTGCGCGCCTGCGCCGAAGAAACCGGCAGCGCGTGACCCCACACTGCCGCAGCAAACAGCCACCGCAGCGCCCGGTCGGGCGCTGCGGTGGCTGTTTGCAGATGGTAACAAGCTATCCGTGATACCAGCGCTGTATTGTTTTTGCACTCGCATACGAATCTATCATACGCAGTAGATATGTTTTTCCGTCATTTGCATATAGTTTCAGACGATAGTCATTGCCTCTGCCTGTTCGCACGGTCACGATGGAAACACGTCGGATGTACTGCCTGCAAAACGCGGATTTCCCCGAAAAGATCAGCCAATCATCCGACAAAAATGTGTTGGACCCCGGGTACAATGCAGCGACATTCGTGTCACTGAATTTCACATGAAAAAGACGCTCCTGATACCGGATGATCCGCCGGAAGCGGAAAGTCAGAAGGATGTCCAGAAGGTACCACACCAAAGCGGGCACGTAGGTCCAGAGCGCGAAGGGAGGAGCATAAACAGCGGTTTTGCACCATAGGAGTATGAAAAAGGATAGCTCATAATAAAGCGTAGCAACGCCGAATATGACGAGAAATCTCGTCTTCAGAAATCGTACAATGTACCGCTTCATTTACGAATTTTTGACCAATGCCACGGCGGTCTCGATATGCTCCGTGTGCGGGAACATGTCCACCGGTTGGATGCGCATGACGCGGTAATCGTGCCGGGTGAGGTAGCCCAGGTCGCGCGCGAGTGTCTCCGGATTGCACGACACGTACACCACCCGCTCCGGCCCGACGGCCGTGACGGCGGAGAGAAAGCGCTCGTCACTGCCGGCGCGCGGGGGATCGAGGATGATGACGTCGGCGTGTTCACCGGCCTTCGCCATGCCCTGCAGGAAGTCGCTCGCGTCGGCGGTGTAGAAGCGGACGTTGTCCGCATGGTTCGCCTTCGCGTTGCTGATCGCGTCGCGCACGGCGTCGCGGTTGTTCTCCACGCCGATCACGCGCGCGGCGTCCCGGCTCGCAAAGATGCCGATCGTGCCGGTGCCGCAGTAGGCGTCCACGACGGTTTCTTTGCCGGTCAGCCCGGCATAGTCGAGCGCTGTGCGGTAGAGCACCTCCGTCTGCACAGGGTTGATCTGGTAAAACGCGCGCGGCGAGATGCGGAACGTGAAGTCCCCGAGCTGCTCGCGGATATATCCCGGGCCATAGAGCACCTCGCTGTGTGGGCCGAGCACAAGGCTCGTCTGCCCGGCGTTGATGTTCTGCACGATGGTCGTGATGTCCGGGTGCCGCTGCAGCAGCGCGCGCACGAAGTTGCGCTTGCCGGGCAGCATGCCGTGCACCGTCACGAGCACGACGAGGATCTCCCCGCTGCGCCAGCCGCGCCGCACGAGCACGTGCCGCAGCGTGCCGCGGCCGGTGTCCTCGTCATAGGGACGGATCTTGAAACTCTTGAGCAGGCCGCGGATTGTGACGATGATCTGGTCGGCGACCGTGTCCTCGATCATGCAGTCGCTGACCGGCACAATCCGGTGTGAGGCTGATTGGTACACGCCTGAGATGATCTGCCCCTGCCGGTTGACGCCGAAGGCGGCCTGCACCTTGTTGCGGTAGTGGTAGGGATCTTCCATGCCGATGATCTCCTCCACGTGGCCGAAGCGGCCGAGCAGGCGGATGGCCGTCGCCTGTTTGAGATGCAGCTGCTCGTCATACGACAGGTTCTGCAGCTGACAGCCGCCGCATTTTTTTGCGAGCGGGCATGCGCGCGCTGGGGTGTTTGCCATGGTCATGACCTCCGGTCTTGCGAACTCTTTTCTTTATCCTAGCACATCATTCGTCGCTTTTCCACACGGTTTTTGCGCGCGGCAGGTTCCACTCGAAGTGCGCCGCGGCGCAGCGGATCACAACGACGACGACCACGCCGGTCAGGATCGCGCCCGGCCCCTGCCAGACCTGCCGCAGGAGCAGATAGAGGATCCCGCCCGCGATGGACGCGCTGGCGTAGATGTGCTTGCGCAGAATGTAGGGCATATCTCCGGCGAGCACATCGCGCAGCACGCCGCCGCCCGTGCCGGTCAGCAGGCCGACAAACACCAGCAGCAGCGGGTCCGTGCAGCCGGCGAGGGTGATGGCGGTGTTCATGCCCGTGATCGTGAAGATGCCGAGCCCGGCCGCGTCCATGATGAGCATGAGCGCGTCGAACACACGCTTGCTGCGGCCGATGGTGCGCCGCACGAACGGGAAAAACAGCACGACCGACACACCCAGCGCGACGAGCAGATAGATCGGGTCCTGAAACGCGCGCGGCGGAGTCAGGCCCACGACAAGATCGCGCAGGATGCCGCCGCCGACGGCCGTTGTGATGCCCAGCAGCCCCACGCCGAAGATGTCCATATGCTTTTCGATGCCGAGCACCGCGCCGCTGACGGCGAACGCGACTGTCCCGGCCAGCTCAAGCAGAAAGAGAAAGGTTTCCATCGTCATGACCTCCAAAAAAAAGAGTACACCCCTGTTGTGGTGCAGGTGTGTACTCTGTCCTTTTACCTGAAAGATTGGCCGGGCGGCCTTGCTTCTTCGGTGCGGAATCGTCTCTCCAGAGCTCCGTCAGCCGCCGGTCCTTTTGCCTGAGAGTGTCACTCCTTCGGCGGCCGCAGCGCTCTCCCGGCAGCATCTTACGGCGTATATCTGCCGACAGTATAGCAGATGCGGCGAAATTTGCAATGCCGAATTTTTTCGTGTACACTGTTTGCAGAAAAGAACGGGAGGGATGCGCATGAAACGCATGCTGTGGCTTTTCCTGTGTCTGGCGGTGCTGCTGACGGCCTGCGGGCAAAAACCGGCGGCCGACTCCGCCGTCGCGGCGGCGCAGCTGTATCAGCCGCTTGTGCAGGCGGTCGGCGATGGCACGGACACGGG
Source organism: uncultured Oscillospiraceae bacterium (assembly GCA_934589185.1). Lineage (GTDB taxonomy): Bacteria > Bacillota > Clostridia > Oscillospirales > Oscillospiraceae > CAG-103. Next base: position 4,170 of record CAKTNQ010000069.1, read on the forward strand.
CGTCGACCTCACGGACGCGCAGATCGCGCAGGCGGTGGCGCAGCTCTCGGCGGCCGGCCTCACGGCCGTGCACGTGGATGCGGCTGACCCGGTCACGCACCCGGAGGCCGTGCCCGCTTTCTGGGATGCGCGCGCGGCAGGGGAGACGGCCACGATCACGTTCTATGAGGTCTGCCGCGACGGCGGGCTGCTGTGCCACACGCTGCAGTCCGCGGACGGAGCGGACACCGTCACGCGCACGCGTGTCGTCTGGCGCGATGGGGCGTTCTCCGTGAGCTATGCCGATACCTACGCCGTCACGTCCCTGACGCTCGACGGCGGGCGGCTGACCTACGTCTATGACATGCCCGATAACCCGCCGGGCACCGATCACGACGGCCACATCGACACGCAGGAGACATTCACCGTTGGATAAGGAAGCGGCTG
>CAKTNQ010000070.1:0-4451 GCA_934589185.1 uncultured Oscillospiraceae bacterium
CGTGCAGCAGATGCGCGACAAGCTCGTCGAGCACCGGCAGTACATCGCCGCGCACGGCGTCGACCTGCCCGAGATCGTCAACTGGCAGTGGACCGGCAGCACCAGCGCCGCCACGAGCTCCGAGCGCTGAGCGCAAACCCGCCCGCGCCGGACAGCCGCACGCAAACGCGCGCAGCGGCCGTTTCCGCCCCCGGCGACCGCATATCCGCCGCCCGCCCCGTTTGGGGCGGGCGGCTTCCTTTCTTTTTCAGTTTCTTGCTTTTCTTCCCTTTTTTGCGGCGGCACAGTTTGTGCACTTTGGCGCGGTTTTGCATGACAGCCCTGCAGGGTACGGTACTTTCGTTGAAAAAAGTTCCGCTATTTTTGTGCAAAGCGACAGTTTTTGGCCATTTCACATGTTAAAATTTAGATTTTTCGTTTCTCTCTTGTGGAAAATATGCAATTCCGCTATAATAGTGCCTTGAGGTGATTTTCATGTTCAAAATCGTCAATAACGAAAGATTATCTGACAATATGTTCCGCGTCACGTTCGAGGCCCCGCTCGTCGCCCGCAAGGCGCAGCCGGGTCAGTTCCTGATGTTCCGCGTCGACGAGTTCGGCGAGCGCATGCCCATCACGATCTCTTCCTACGATCGTGAGGCCGGCACCGTGTCGGTCATCATGCAGCGCGTCGGCAGCACGACGGCCCTGCTCGCCAGCAAGAAGGCCGGCGACTATGTGGCCGACGTCGTCGGCCCGCTCGGCAACCCCGCCGAGTTTGACAACATGCACAAGGTCGTGGTCGTCGGCGGCGGCTCCGGCTGCGCCATCGCGTGGCCGCAGGCCAAAGAGGCACACCGCCTCGGCTGCGATGTCGACATCATCGCGGGCTTCCGCACCAAGGGCATCGTCGTGCTCGAGGACGAGATGCGCGCCTGCTGCGATCATCTGTACATGATGACCGACGACGGCACCTACGGCGAGAAGGGCTTCACGACCGTCAAGCTCAAGGAGCTGCTCGAGAAGGCCAAGGCCGAGGGCCAGCAGTACGACCACTGCATCTGCATCGGCCCGCTGCCGATGATGAAGTTCGTCTGCCAGATCACGAAGGAATACGGCGTGGCCACGATGGTCGACATGAACTGCATCATGATCGACGGCTCCGGTATGTGCGGCGGCTGCCGCCTGACCGTGGACGGCAAGATGAAGTTCACCTGCGTCGACGGTCCGGAGTTCGACGGCCACCTCGTCGATTTCGACGAGGCGATCGCCCGTTCCAAGATCTATGAGGCACAGGAGCAGAAGGTGTTCGAGCGCCGTCACCACTACTGCAATCTGCAGGCCATGGCCGACGCCGAGGAAGCCGCGCAGAAGAAGGAGGAGAAGTAATCATGGCGAATATGTCTCCCAAAAAGAATCCGATCCCGGAGCAGGACCCAAACGTCCGCAATAAGAATTTTGAAGAAGTCGCGCTTGGCTACACCGTCGAGATGGCGGTCGATGAGGCCAACCGCTGCCTGAATTGCCCGCGCCCGGCCTGCATGTCCGGCTGCCCGGTCAATGTCAAGATCCCGCAATTCATCGCCCGCGTCCGCGAGCAGGACTTCAAGGGCGCTTACCACAAGATCCTCGAGGACAGCTCCCTGCCCGCCATCTGCGGCCGCGTCTGCCCGCAGGAGAAGCAGTGCGAGAGCAAGTGCGTGCGCGGCATCAAGGGCGAGCCCGTCGGCATCGGCCGTCTGGAGCGTTTCGTCGCCGACTGGAACCGCGAGAACGCCGACGAGATGCCCGAGAAGATCGCCACCAACGGCCACCGCGTCGCGGTCATCGGCTCCGGCCCGTCCGGCCTCGCCTGCGCGAGCGACCTGGCCAAGCTCGGCTACGACGTGACCGTCTATGAGCACTTCCACAAGGCCGGCGGCGTGCTGGCTTACGGCATCCCCGAGTTCCGTCTGCCGAAGGCCATCGTGCAGAAGGAGATCGACAAGCTCGTGGCCATGGGCGTCAACATCGTGTGCGACGCGACCATCGGCAAGTGCATGAGCATCGACGAGCTGCTCGGCAAGGACGCCGACCACCTGCTCGGCGACGACAAGTACGAGGCCGTGTTCATCGGCTCCGGCGCCGGTCTGCCGAAGTTCCAGAACATCCCGGGCCTGAGCTACTGCGGCGTGTTCTCCGCCAACGAGTTCCTCACCCGCATCAACCTCATGCACGCGTATGACGAGCGCTACGACACCCCGCTCATGCCCATCCACGTGACGGCCGTCGTCGGCGCCGGCAACGTCGCCATGGACGCCGCGCGCTGCGCCAAGCGTCTGGGCGCGGACGTGACGGTCGTGTATCGCCGCGGCGAGGAGGAGATCCCCGCCCGCAAGGAAGAGTACGAGCACGCGAAGGAAGAGGGCATCAACTTCCACCTGCTGTGCAACCCCGTCGAGATCCTGGCCGACGACAAGGGCTGGGTCCGCGGTCTCAAGTGCATCCGCATGGAGCTCGGCGAGCCCGATGAGAAGGGCCGCCGCCGTCCGATCGAAGTGCCGGGCAGCGAGTTTGAGATGGCCTGCGACTCTGTCATCATGGCGCTGGGCACCTCCCCCAACCCGCTGCTGCGCAAGGCGACGCCGGACCTCGAGTACAGCGATCGCGGCGGCATCGTCGTCAAGGACGACACCGTGACGACCATGAAGGACGGCGTGTTCGCCGGCGGCGACGCCGTCACCGGTGCGGCCACCGTCATCAAGGCGATGGGCGCCGGCAAGAAGGCCGCCGCTGCCATCGACGCGTACATCCGGAGCAAGTAAGTGCATACATAAGGTCAGCGGGCATCCGACAGATGCCCGCTGATTGTTTTTAAATGAAAAGCCTTCCCCGATCGGGGAAGGCTTTTCGTTTCCGTCGTTTATGCCTGCGCGGGGAGATTGAGCACAAGGGCCAAAAACTCCAGCGGCTCGGGGCCGTCGTTGCGCAGGAAATGACTTTCGCCGTCGCCCGTGAAGGTCACGGTGCCGGCGTCCACGGTCGTCGTCTCGCCGTTGCTGCGGTAAGTGCCGTGCCCGGAGAGGAAGTAATACACTTCATAGTTGCCGTGGTGGGTGTGCTCGCCGACTTCGCAGCCGGGCTGCAGCACCATGCGGGCGCAGACCGTGCCGGCGCCGAGCATCTCCTCCGGAGAGAGGAGCGCATAGCGCTCAAGGTGGCCGGCGCCGCCCTTGAGGTGCTCGAGGCGCTCGGGCGTGTCGGGGAGCTTGCGGATGAATGCCATAGAGATCAGCCTCCTGTTTCGTTTCTGCTTCTATTCGTAGCACACGGCCGCAAAAATTGCAACCGTTTTTCACGCGGAGGCCGGCTGGGGATCGCGTTTAAATATAAAAAATCCACGCACATGGCGTGGCATCATCCGGCTCTATGGCTTCTCACTTGCTGCTGGGCTGCCAGCTGCTGTCCGAGAAGATCAGATCGTCCAGGTCCTGGACTTGATTGGTACGCATAACGTTATCACGCTCCTTTCTTTTTCAGTTATTTATAGTCTAACAGAAAAAATGCAAGATTGCAAGCGGTTGTTTTCACAATTTGCCTAGATTCCTCCTAGGAATTTGCAGCGAAATGCACAAAATTGGGGCGTTTCCTGCAGGAAGCGCCCCGTGGAGATTCATTGATACAGGTCGAGGAATTCCTCAAGGCAGAGGCCGTTGCCCATGATGTAGGCAGCCGCCTCCTTGCCGACGTAGCGGAAGTGCCAAGGCTCGTACATGACGCCGGTGATGTCCTGCTTGTCGGCGGGGTAGCGCAGGATGAAGCCGTAGTCCTGGCAGTGGGCGTACATCCACTGGTAGAGCGCGGTCTTTTCGAGGTCCCGCGTCTTGACTTCGTAGAACTTATCCGTAATGTCGGCGCACAGGCCGAGCTGATGCTCGCTCGTGCCGGGACGGTTGACGATGCGCGCGGCCGCGGCCTCGTCCCCGCCGCACTGGCTGACCTTGCGGTTGAACAGATACACCTGCTCGTTATAGCTGCGGTACGCGCTCGACAGGCACACGCTCAGCCCCTCGGCGCGCGCGCCGGCGATGAAGTCCTTGAGCGCGTCCACGGCGCGGGCGTCAAAATACCGACCGCCCTCGAGCTCGGCCAGATTTTCCGGCACGGCCTCGCCGATGGAGTTGCGCGCGTTGACGAGCGTGAGCTCCCAACTGCCGGTGTTGACCTTCGGCAGGCCGTTATCCGGTTCGGGCGTGGGGGTGGGCGCGGCGGTCACGACCGGGGTGGGCGCGGCGGCGGCGGACTGCGCCGGGGCATTCATCGGCGGCAGCACGCGCAGCGCGATGACCACGGCCAGCGCCAGCACGAGCGCGACGCACAAGACGGTTTTGAGAGCTTTTCGCATATCCCCACATCCTCGGTGACAGGTTTCGGCACAAAGTGACCGAAAATATGGTATCACGTTTCCGGCGGCGGGTCAATCCCAAAACCGC
>CAKTNQ010000071.1:0-4427 GCA_934589185.1 uncultured Oscillospiraceae bacterium
TATTTTGCATACGCTTATTACTTTACTATGACAATATAGTAAGGCTGATTTGTGATGCAAAAAATAGCTCGGATCCCGAGAATGTTTCATGCGGCACAGGTTGAGCCTGTGCCGCATTTTTCTTTTGAAAAACAAACACAAAAATTCAGGTAAATACATCGGAGGTAATCATCATGATCGTCGTACTCAAACATGGCGTGGAAGCAGCAAAGCGCGAGCAGCTCATCGACTGGCTCAAGGGTCAGGGCCTGACCATCCACATTTCCGAGGGCGAATACCAGACCGTGCTCGGCCTTGTCGGCGACACGACCCGCGTGGACATGGACCTGATCGCGAGCCTCGGCATCGTCGACAGCGTCAAGCGCGTGACCGAGCCCTTCAAGTGCTGCAACCGCAAGTTCCACCCGGACGACACCGTCATCGACGTGAATGGCGTGAAGATCGGCGGCGGCAACTTCGTCATGATCGCCGGCCCCTGCTCCGTCGAGTCCGAGGAGCAGATCGTCGCGGTCGCGAAGGCCGTCAAGGCCTCCGGTGCGAACATCCTGCGCGGCGGCGCGTTCAAGCCCCGCACCTCGCCCTACGATTTCCAGGGCCTGAAGGCCACCGGCCTCGAGCTGCTCAAGATCGCGCGGCAGGTGACCGGCCTGCCCATCGTGACGGAGATCATGGGCGTGGAGCACCTGCCCCTGTTCGAGGATGTGGACATCATTCAGGTCGGCGCGCGCAACATGCAGAACTTCGACCTCCTGCGTGAGCTTGGCAAGCTGCGCAAGCCCATCCTGCTCAAGCGCGGCCTTGCCAGCACGCTCAAGGAGCTGCTCATGAGCGCCGAGTACATCATGGCCGGCGGCAACGAGCAGGTCATCCTCTGCGAGCGCGGCATCCGCACGTTCGACGATTACACCCGCAACACGCTCGACCTTGCGGCCGTGCCCATGCTCAAGGAGCTGACGCACCTGCCCATCATCGTCGACCCGAGCCACGCGACCGGCATTGCCCGCCTCGTCGAGCCGATGGCGCTCGCCGCAACGGCCTGCGGCGCGGACGGCCTCATCATCGAGGTGCACAACGATCCCATGCACGCCCTGTGCGACGGCGCGCAGTCCCTGCGCCCGGAGGTCTACGACGACCTCGCCAAAAAGGTGCGCAGCGTCCGTGAGGTGATTACAAAATGACGGTCGGCATCGTTGGCCTGGGCCTGATCGGCGGCTCCTTTGCCAAGGCCTATCACGAAGCGGGCGCGACCGTGCTCGCCTGGAACCGCAGCCGCAGCGTGCTTGATTTCGCCGTCATGAGCGGCGCGGTGGACGCCGAGCTCACGGAGGACAACATCGCCGCGTGCGACCTCGTGCTCATCGCGCTCTACCCGGAGGCGACCATTGACTGGTTCCGCCGCATGGCCCCGCACATCGGCTCGCACCCCGTCGTGCTCGACTGCGGCGGCACGAAGCGCACCATCTGCGCCGCGTGCTTCCCGATCGCGGAGGAGCACGGCGTCACGTTCCTCGGCGGCCACCCGATGGCCGGCACGCAGTACTCCGGCTTCAAGAACGCGAAAGCGACCATGTACCACGGCGCGCCGATGGTCATCGTGCCGCCGGACTTTGACGATGTGCTGCTGTTCGACCGCGTCAAGCAGCTGCTCCAGCCCGCGGGCTTCTCGCGCTTCTCGTTCACGACGGCGGAGGCGCACGACGAGATGATCGCCTTCACCTCGCAGATGGCGCACGTCGTCTCGAATGCGTATATCAAGAGCCCCACGGCGGACCAGCACAAGGGCTTTTCCGCCGGCAGCTACAAGGACATGACCCGTGTCGCATGGCTGAGCCCCGAGATGTGGGCCGAGCTCTTCCTGGAAAACAAGGATAACCTGCTCCATGAGCTGGACATGTTCATGGCGCACCTGGGCGAGTACCGCGACGCGATGGCGCGCGACGACCTGCCCGCGCTCACGCGCCTGCTCGATGAGGGCCGTCGGCGCAAGGAGGAGGTAGACGGCCGATGACGACCATCCACGTGACCGCTTCGCGCGATTATGACGTGCTCGTGCAGCCGGGCCTGCTCGACGATGCCGGCGCGCAGATCGCGCGCGTGCTCGGAACGGGCCGCACGGCGGCCATCGTCGCGGGGGCGACCGTGGCGGGGCTGTACGCCGAGCGGATGGCGGCATCGCTCACACGCGCGGGCTTTCGCACCGTGACGTTTACCTATCCCGGCGGCGAGCACTGCAAGACGCTCGCCACCTATGCGGCGCTGCTGGACTTTCTGGCCGCGCATCGCCTGAGCCGCAGCGACCTGATCGTCGCGCTCGGCGGCGGCGTGACCGGCGACCTTGCGGGCTTTGCCGCCGCGACGTATCAGCGCGGCATCCCGTTCGTGCAGGTGCCGACGACGCTGCTGGCCGCGGTGGATTCCTCCGTCGGCGGCAAGACGGCCGTGAACCTCGCGAGCGGCAAAAATCAGGTCGGCTGCTTTTATCAGCCGAGCCTTGTGCTCTGCGACCCGGACACGCTGCACACCCTCCCGCCGGAGGAATACCGCAACGGCTGTGCCGAAGTCATCAAATACGCCGTGCTGCGCAGCGAGACGTTTTTTGACGAGCTGCGCACGGTCCCGGTCAGCGCGCAGGTGGAGCACGTCATCGCAACGTGCGCCGGTATGAAGCGCGACCTCGTCGCGGCCGACGAGTTCGACCGCGGCAGCCGCCAGCTGCTGAACCTCGGCCATTCGTTCGGCCACGCGGTCGAAAAATGCAGCGACTACGCCGTACCGCACGGCTGCGGTGTGGCCATCGGCATGGCCATCATCGCGCGCGCGGCCGCCAAACGCGGCATCTGCACGGAGGACACCTGCGCGCAGATCCTCGCGCTCCTGCGGCAGTACGGTCTGCCGACGGAGACGGACTTTACCTGTGACGCGCTCACGGATGCGGCGCGCTCGGATAAGAAGATCGCCGACGGCAAGCTGCACCTCATCGTGCCGGAGCGCATCGGCTACTGCTGCATCGAGACGATCCCGGCGGCGGACATCCGCGCCTGGCTCGCGGACGGAGGCATCGCATGAATCAGACCGTTTTACCCGGGCCGCGCACGGGCAGTGTGCGCATCCCGGCCTCGAAATCGCAGGCGCACCGCCTGCTCATCTGCGCCGCGCTCGGCGCGCAGCCCGTGGCGCTGCAGTGCGACGGCGTCTCGGCCGACATCGCTGCCACGGCGCGCTGCCTGCGCGCCCTCGGCGCGGACATCACGGACGACGGCGCGGGCACGTTCCGCATCGTCCCCATTGCCGGGGAAATGCCCGCGCACGCCGACCTTTTCTGCGGCGAGAGCGGCTCGACGCTGCGCTTCCTGCTGCCGGTCGTGGGCGCGCTCGGTGCGGACGTGACCTTCCACATGGAGGGACGCCTGCCGGAGCGGCCGCTGTCGCCGCTCGACGCGGTGCTCACGGCGCACGGCATGACCATCCGGCGCGACGGCGCGCTGCTGTACGTTGCCGGGCAGCTGCGGCCCGGTACTTACGAACTGCCGGGCGACGTGTCCTCGCAGTACATCTCCGGCCTGCTCATGGCGCTTCCGCGTCTGCCGGGGGAGAGCACGCTCGCCGTGACGGGTAAACTCGAGTCCGCGGGATACATCGCCATGACGGAGGACGCGCTGCGCCTGTCCGGCATCCGCCTGCAAAAGAGCGGCCGGACGTACACCATCCCCGGCGGCCAGACGGCGCGCCTCCCGGCGCAGTGCCATGTGGAGGGCGACTGGTCGAACGCCGCGTTTTTCCTGTGCATGGGCGCGCTCTCGCCCGCCGGCGTCACGGTCACGGGCCTGTCGGCGGCCTCGTCGCAGGGCGACCGCGCGGTGCTGGATGTGCTGCGCCGCTTCGGCGCGGACGTGCGCGAGACGCAGGACGCCGTCACCGTCCAGCGCGGCGCGCTGCGCGGCGTCACGATCGACGCCGCGCCCATCCCGGACCTGATCCCGGTGCTGAGTGTCGTCGCCGCGCTCGCGGACGGCGAAACGCAGATCGTCAACGCCGCCCGCCTGCGGCTCAAGGAGTCCGACCGGCTCGAGAGCACGGCCGCCATGCTGCGCGCGCTCGGCGGGCAGGTGAAAGAGCACGGCAGCGGCCTGACCATCACCGGCCGAAAGATGCTCACCGGCGGCACGGTCGATCCGCAGCGCGACCACCGCATCGCCATGGCGGCGGCCACCGCCGCCTGCGGCTGTACCGCGCCCGTCACGGTGCATGACTGCGCCTGTACCGACAAATCCTACCCCCGCTTCTGGACGGATCTTTCCGCGCTGAAAACCGTTCCCGCGGCGGAGAAAACAGAACTTGAATAAGGAGCTAGACCATGGAACTTAGTGACTATCGCCAGCAGATCGACGGCATCGACAGCCAGCTGCTCGCCCTGTTTTACCAGCGCA
>CAKTNQ010000072.1:0-4277 GCA_934589185.1 uncultured Oscillospiraceae bacterium
CACGGATCGGGCGGCGGGCAGTGCGCCGCCTGCGCGGCCGCGTCCAGCAGCGCGTCGAGCCCTTCGCCCAGCGCCGCGCTCACCGGCACGACCGGGATGCCCAGCGCCCGCGCCAGCCCGGCCGTGTCCACCGACCCGCCGCCTGCGCGCAGCGCGTCCATCACGTTCAGCGCCAGTACGACCGGCACGCCCAGCTCCAGCAGCTGCAGCGTCAGGTACAGGCTGCGCGCCGGGCACGTCGCGTCCGCAATGCTGATGACCGCGTCCGCCGCGCCGCCGAGCAGGTAGCCGCGCGTGACGCGCTCCTCGTCCGAGTACGGCCGCAGCGCGTACACGCCCGGCAGGTCCACGAGCGTGATGTCCGGCCGCGCGCGGCACACGCTCTCGCTGCGCGTGACGGTCACGCCCGGGAAGTTGCCCGTGCGCGCGTTTGCCCCCGTGAGGGCGTTGAAAAGCGTCGTTTTGCCGCAGTTGGGGTTGCCCGCGAGCGCGAGGATCATGGCCGTGCCTCCTTTTTTCGGATAGCACAGCCTATGCGCAGACAAAAAGCGGTAGACTTGTACACGCACGGGATGGTAAAATAAAACCGCGGCAAAAGAAAATGCCGCCCGAAAGGGCGGCATGATTCGGTTTTCGCTTCAGCGGAACGTGGCGGCGCAGTCGCAGATGTGCACGTCGATGCCCTTGCCGGAGGCGTACTCATTGAGCTTGCGCATGAGCTTCTCGCGGTTGGCGTTGACGATCTTCGTGGCCAGACGCTGCTTCTGGTCCTGCGACATGGTGCGCAGGATGCCCTTGACGATGCGCGACGAGGCCTCGGGCGTGTTGCAGGCGAGCTTGAGCACGGGGTTGATACTGCCGCTCTGGCTCAGCGCCTCGAGCACGAGCGGGAGCTGGGAATCCAGCTTGTCGGTATAATCCAGACTTTCGATCCGGAACGTCACTTCGATCATGATGAAAAACTCCTTTGCTGATACATAACGTGAATGGGGAGCATTATAGCAGAAACTTTTTGCGATTTCCACCGTTCGCGGCCAAAAAAGCTGACAACATTTCTACAATCTACGCGGGAGGTGACTTTATGTCCGATAACGATCACATTGACGCGCAATGGCTGCGCGCAGCACAGTCTCCGCCGCCTCCGCCGCGCCGGCGCGGTCACGGCTGCGCCCTGAGCCTGCTGGTGCTCATCCTTGTGCTGGTGGGCGTGCTGTTTTATCCGCGCGTGCAGGCGCTGCTCACGCCGGTGCCCGCCGTGCAGATCCAGATGGAGTCGTCCGTCCTGCCGGACACGGCGCCGAACTGCGCCGCCAACCCGCGCGTGGCCGCCGCGCTGCACGCGGCGATGTGCGACCAGACGGACGCCACGGTCTACGACTGCGACGCCGAAACGCTTGAGGCCTGCATGGCCGAGCTGCTCGACGACCCGGAGCTCTGGGTGCGCTCCTACCGGTACGCGGTCCACAGCGGGCTGAACGCGCACATCACCGTCACGTTCGACTGGGTCTATCCCGACGACGGCCCGGCGCGCCGCGAGGAACTCGCCCGGACGGCGGACGGCCTGCTCGCCGCCGCCCCGGCGGAGGACTACCCCCGCGCGCTGTATCTCTACGACTGGCTGCTGGAGCACGTGCGCTACGTCTCGCGTGAGACGTATGACCAGACGGCCTATTCCGCCGTCTGCAAGGGGGAGGCCGTCTGCGGCGGCATCGCTGATGCCTACGTCTACCTGCTCGAGCGCGGCGGCATCCCGGCGCGCGTCGTCATGGGTACGTCCCAGTCCGCCGACGGCACGGCCGACGGCCACGCCTGGGTCGCGGCGGAGCTCGACGGCGCGGTTTATTACTTCGACCCCACCTGGGACCTGCAGGACGACGAGAGCGAGGCGGCGCTGCCGGGCTATCTCAGCCACACGTGGTTCGCCCTCACGGCCGAGCGCATGGCCGTGCGCCACACGGCCGAGGACCCCGCCCTCTGGCCGGACAGCCGCGCTAACGCCGATAATTACTACGTCCGCAGCGGCTACACGGCGGCGGAGGCCACCGTCGCAGCCGCAGCCGCCGCCGTGCGCAGCCAGTGGGACGACGGGCGCGCCGTGCTGGAGTTTCGCTGCGAGACGCCGGAGGTCTACGCCGGCATGCGCGCCCTGCTCTTCGACCGCGACCGGCTCTGGGACGTCTACCGCGCGCTCGGCAGCTACGTGCCCTCGTCGGGCTATCAGTGCGTGGACGACCAGCAGATCATCCGGCTGATTCCAACGCGATAGGGCAAAAAACAGCGCCGCAGCCCGTTTGGCTGCGGCGCTTTGCGCTGCATTGTTATTTGTTTTCCTTGTCGGCGTTCATGCTCAGGTAGGCGTTGATGAAGCCGTCGATGTCGCCGTCCATGACGGCCTGAATGTTGCCGTTTTCATAGCCGGTGCGGTGGTCCTTGGCCAGCGTGTACGGCATGAACACGTAGGAGCGGATCTGGCTGCCCCACTCGATCTTGAGCTGCACGCCCTTGATGTCGGAGATCTTCTCAAGGTGCTCGCGCTCCTTGATCTCGGCCAGGCGCGCACGGAGCATGTTCTTGCAGTTTTCGAGGTTCTGGAAGTGGCTGCGCTCGACCTGGCTGGACACGACGATGCCGGTCGGGATGTGCGTCAGACGCACGGCGGACGAGGTCTTGTTGACCTTCTGGCCGCCCGCGCCGGACGAGCGGTACACGTCCATCTTGATGTCCTCGTCGCGCAGCTCGATCTCGCTGTCCTCGGTGATCTCGGGCATGACCTCCACGGCGGCGAACGACGTGTGGCGGCGGCCGGAGGCGTCAAACGGGCTGATGCGCACGAGCCGGTGGATGCCGTTTTCACTCTTGAGGAAGCCATAGGCGTTCTCGCCCTCGATCATGATCGTCGCGCTCTTGATGCCGGCCTCGTCGCCGTCGAGATAGTCCATGAGCTTGACGGTGTAGCCGTGGCGCTCGGCCCACATGTTGTACATGCGGTAGAGCATGCTCGTCCAGTCCTGCGCCTCGGTGCCGCCGGCGCCGGCGTGGAAGGTGAGGATGGCGTTGTTCGCGTCATACTCGCCGGTCAGCAGCGTCTCGAGCCGCATGGATTCGAGCGTCTCCTCAAAGCTGTGAAATTCGCTCTCGAGGTCGGGCAGCATCGAGTCGTCGTCCTCCTCGACGGCCATCTCGCACATGGTCAGCATGTCCTCCCACGCGCCGGAGAGCTTGGCATAGCGCTCGAGCTTGTGCTTGAGCGTCTTGATGCGCTTTTGCACGCGCTGGCTGTTTTCGGTGTCGTTCCAGAAACCGTCCTGCGCGCTCTCCTCCTCGAGCTTTTCGACCTCGTTGCGCGCCTCGTCGAGATGCAGCGCGCCGCCCAGATCGTCCAGCGCCGGGCGGAGGTTGTTGAGCTTGTTTTTATACTCTTCAAATGCAATGGATGCCATACGTTGAATCCTGCCTTTTTTCAGTCTAATTTACTTATTATAATCAAAAGCACCGCGCTTGTAAAGCAAAACCGCGCTCATTCGGCCTCGGCCTTCGGCTGGATGGACTCGTCGTTGACGATCCAGTTTTGCACGTCGATGATCTCGATGCCGTCGTCGCCGATGCGGTTGACGACGCGCGTGATGCCGGAGTTGATGATCATGCGCCGGCACATGGCGCACGAGGTCGTGTCGTGCAGAAGCGCGCCGTCGGCGGCGCTGCGCCCGACGAGGTAGAGCGTGCCGCCGATCATGTCGCGCCGGGCGGCGGAGATGATGGCGTTGGCCTCGGCGTGCACGCTGCGGCACAGCTCGTAGCGCTGGCCGCTGGGGATGTTGAGCTGCTCGCGGTTGCAGTAGCCAAGCTCGGAGCAGTTGACGCGCCCGCGCGGCGCGCCGTTGTAGCCCGTGGAGAGAATCTCGTCGTTCTTGACGATGATCGCGCCGTATTTGCGCCGCAGGCAGGTCGAGCGGTCGAGCACCGCGTCGGCGATGTTGAGATAGTATTTGTCCTTGCTCATGCGCTGATCCATGTTGGACGCGCCTCCTTCGCATAATTTCCTAACATATATCATATCGGAAAAGCCCCGCCGCGTCAAGGCCCGCACTGGTATTCTGCGCGCGGGTGTGCTATACTGTCCGGCAGGTGACGCTTATGAAAGAAAACTATCAAAAACAGCTCGACGCGCTGCTCGCCGCCCTCCCGCCGGAGAGCAAACCGCGCCTGCTGCTGCAGAGCTGCTGCGGCCCGTGCAGCAGCTACGTGCTCGAGTACCTCACGCGGTATTTTCGCGTGAC
>CAKTNQ010000073.1:0-4256 GCA_934589185.1 uncultured Oscillospiraceae bacterium
CGATCGTTTTAGCGTATAAGCCGCAGGGATTTAGTCGGCTTTTAACGCGCTGCAGCTTTGATGCTGAGGGCATCCATTGCCGGAGTCCGCGCTGGGGGCGCTTTACGCTTCGGTGGGATGAAATTCGTACATATGGGTTTTATGGGTACTCCTTTTCCTATATGTCCATGCCGTTTTTGTACTTCTCGCTGGACCCGGCGGAGTATGCACCCCAAAATGGCGGCGAGGTGGCGCGAATCGGCCGTGACCGGATCATTTTTCAGTATCGGCCGTCCATCTGGGCGGCGCTGACGGAGTATATGCCGCGGGACATGATCAAGCGGCTGGACGATGTGATCCGCAATGAACGCGGCGGGCATTTCCGGCGCAGGCCCGGCGCGTGAGCGGGCGAGCCTGCTGCACCGTGGATAGAGAAGAAAGCAGACAGCAAAAAATCCGGCGCCCGCATCGCGGGCGCCGGATCTTGCTTTGTCTGTTGTTTTGCCGGGGCAGGGGGATTAGTACATGCCGCCCATGTCCGGGGCAGCCGGAGCGGCCGGAGCAGCCTTCTCGGGCAGGTCGGCCACCAGGGACTCGGTGGTCAGGACCATGGAGGAGACGGACGCGGCGTTCTCGAGCGCGCTGCGGCAGACCTTGGTCGGGTCGACGATGCCGTTTTCGATCATGTCGCCGAAGGTGTCGTGCGCGGCGTCGTAGCCGAAGTTGGCGTTCTTGCTCTTGCTGACCTTGTCGAGGATGACCGCACCCTCAACGCCGGCGTTGGCCGCGATCTGGCAGATCGGGGCGCGCAGGGCCGTGGCGATCATGTTCGCGCCGGTCTTTTCGTCGCCGGAGAGCTTGGCAGCGGCAGCCTGTGCGGCCTTGCTGGCCACGACATACGCCGTGCCGCCGCCGGCCACGATGCCCTCTTCGACGGCCGCGCGGGTCGCGTTGAGCGCGTCCTCGATGCGCAGCTTCTTTTCCTTCATCTCGGTCTCGGTCGCAGCGCCGACCTTGATGACCGCAACACCGCCGGACAGCTTGGCCAGACGCTCCTGCAGCTTCTCCTTATCGTACTCGGAGGTCGTCGTCTCGATCTGGGCGTGGATCTGCGCGATGCGGGCCTGGATGTCGTCCTTGGCCCCGGCGCCCTCGACGATGGTCGTGGTCTCCTTCGTGACCTTGACCTGACGTGCGTGGCCGAGCTGGGCCAGCGTGGTGTCCTTGAGCTCCATGCCGAGGTCGGTCGAGATGACCTGGCCGCCGGTCAGGATGGCGATGTCCTGCAGCATTTCCTTGCGGCGGTCGCCGAAGCCGGGGGCCTTGACGCACACGCAGGTGAACGTGCCGCGCAGCTTGTTGAGGATGATGGTGGCCAGCGCCTCGCCCTCGATGTCGTCGGCGATGATGACGAGCTTCTTGCCCGCATTCAGTACGGCCTCGAGCACCGGCAGGATCTCCTGAATGTTGGAGATCTTCTTATCGGTGATGAGGATGAGCGCGTCGTCAATGACGGCCTCCATCTTGTCGTTGTCGGTGACCATATACGGGGTGACATAGCCGCGGTCGAACTGCATGCCCTCGACGACCTCGGAATAGGTCTCGGCGGTCTTGCTCTCCTCGACGGTGATGACGCCGTTCTGGCTGACCTTCTCCATTGCCTCGGCGATGAGCTTGCCGATGTGCTCGTCACTGGAAGAGATCGCGCCGACACGCGCGATGTCGCCGCTGCCGCTCACGGGCTGGGAGTTGGTGCGGATGGCATCGACGGCCGCCTCGGTCGCCTTCTGGATGCCGCGGCGCATGACCATCGGATTCGCGCCGGCGGCGAGGTTCTTCAGGCCCTCGCGGATCATCGCCTGCGCCAGCACGGTGGCGGAGGTGGTGCCGTCGCCCGCGACGTCGTTGGTCTTGGTGCTCACTTCGCGGATGAGCTGCGCGCCCATGTTCTCAAACGGGTCCTCGAGCTCGATCTCCTTCGCGATCGTCACGCCGTCGTTCGTGATCAGCGGAGCGCCGAACTTCTTGCCCAGCACCACGTTGCGGCCCTTGGGGCCGAGGGTGATCTTGACGGTATCTGCAAGCTGATCCACGCCGCGCTGCAGCGCCTTGCGTGCTTCTTCACCATAAATGATCTGTTTTGCCATAATGATAGCCTCCTAAAATCAAAGCGGTTGGATTACTCGACGACGGCCAGAATGTCGCCCTGACGCACGATGGAATATTCCTCGCCGTCCACTTTCACAGTGGTGCCGGAGTACTTGCCGACGATCACGCGGTCGCCCGCGGCGACGGTCATCTTCACTTCGTTGCCGTCCACCATGCCGCCCGGGCCGACTTCCACGACCTCGAACATCTCGGGCTTTTCCTGCGCGGACGCTGCCAGGATCAGGCCGCTCTTCGTCTTTTCCTCAGCCTTGAACTGCTTGAGGATCACTCGGTCTGCCAACGGTTTGAGTTTCATGATCTATATGCCTCCTAATATTAAATACAAAAAAGTGATGCGTTAGCACTCAATTCCTAGGAGTGCTAACGCATCATACTATACCACAATTTTTCGGATTATCAAGCCCCTGGCGAAATTTTTTTGTAAACGTTTTGTGACCGCGTTTTTCGTCAGGCGTGGACAAATTCGCGCGTCTCGTGGCCGCCCGCGGTCTCGGGGTGGAAGAAGGCCATATTTGCCGGCACGAGGAAGTTCACGCCGCCGGGAATGAGGTCAAAGTTCACGTGCTTGCTCCAGAGGGCCTCGCCGTCGACGTTCACGACGAGCTCGGTCTCGCTGTCGATCTCGAGATGGCCGCCCTCGAGGTGCGTGATGAGGTTTGCCAGCTCGCGGTAGCGGCCCTTGGCGTACTTGCCGACGAGCCGGATGAACGTCAGACGCGACACGTCGCGCACGACGAGAAACTCCAGCTTGCCGTTGTCGGGCCGGGAGTCGGGGATGGGGTTGAAGCCGCCGCCGTAGAACCGGCCGTTGCACGCGCAGATGAGCGACGTGCCGCCACTGTAGTCCATGCCGCAGCCGCGCACGGTCAGCGGCTGGGAGATGCCCTTGAAGAGGTTGGCCACGGCGGACAGCACATAGCTGTCGTGGTACTGGTGCACCTCGGTGCCGATGCGCGCGTCGATGCCGACCGAGCAGATGTTGATCGCGTAGCGCCCGCAGCACTCCATCACATCGAGCGCGCGTACCTCGCCGTGCACGAGCTCCGCGAGGTCGAAAAAGCGCTCCTTCTCCTCGCCGAACATTTTGATGAAGTCGTTGCCCGTGCCGCAGGGGAAGTGGGTCACGGCGACATTGCTGTGACCGACGGCGCCGTTGACGCACTCGTTGAGCGTACCGTCGCCGCCGCAGGCATACACCCGCAGCTCCTCGCCGGAGGCGGCTTCGGCCGCGATCTTCACGCACGCATCCATGGGCGCGGTCGTGATGTAGACCTCGTAGGCGTCCGCGCTGCCCTCGAGCGCGAGGCGCGCCTGCTCGGCCACGTATTCATGCCGGTCCTTGCCGCCGGCGACGGGATTGACGATGAACAGATGTTTCATAGAAAATTCCTGCACTTTCTACAAAATAATACAACAACTATACCGCGTGCGGCGCGGACGCGCAAGGGGAAAATCGTAAATATTTGCGGATTTTTAACTACCGGTGTGAGCATATGCACCGGCCTGCCGCTTCACACGTCCTTCGTGTACTGGAACAGGTCGCAGCGGAGCGTGCCGTTATAGAGCTTGCGCTTCTTGTCCGCCGGGCGGCCGAACGCGCGCTCAAACTCCGTGTGCGAGCTCAGAAGGTAGAGCCGCCAGTGCTCGGTCTTGGCGTAGGCCGCGCCGAAGGCGGTGTAGAGCGCCTCGGCCTCGCGCTTTTCCATCAGGCGCTCGCCGTAGGGCGGGTTCGTGACGATGACGCCGCGGTCGGTCGTCTGCGCGAATTCCCGCGCGTCCGCCACCGCGAAGGTGATGCAGTCGTCCACGCCGGCGCGGCGGGCATTGTCGCGCGCCATGGCGACGGCACGGGGGTCAATGTCGGAGGTGAAGATGTGATAGTCACCGTGAAACTCGCGTGCGCGCGCTTCCTCGCGCGCCTGCGGCCAGACCTCGGCCGGCAGCCACGCCCACTGCATGGCCGCAAAGTCGCGGTTCAGCCCCGGCGCGCGGCCCTTGGCCGCCAGCGCCGCCTCGATGGCGATGGTGCCGCTGCCGCAAAACGGGTCGCAGAAGTCGCCCCGGCCGCGGTAGCCCGCGATGTCCACGAGCGCGGCGGCCAGCGTCTC
>CAKTNQ010000074.1:0-4005 GCA_934589185.1 uncultured Oscillospiraceae bacterium
ACGCCCAAGGGCGTCATCACGGCGCAGCACTCGCTCATGTGCTACATCGAGGACTACGCCGGCGTGATGGGCATCGCGCGCGAGGACGTGCTCGGCAACCAGTCGCCGCTGGACTACATCGCCGCCGTGCGCGACATTTATCTGCCGCTGCGCTTCGGCGCGACGACGGCCATCATCCCGAAGGAACTTTTCATGTCGCCGGAGCGTCTGTTCGAGTACATGAACGACAAGGGCGTCACGGCCGTGGGCTGGAGCGTCTCGGCGCTGACGGTGCCGGCCGCGCTCGGCGCGTTCGAGTGCAGCGTGCCGCAGCACCTGCGCAAGGTGTGCTTCTCCGGCTCGGTGATGCCGTGCAGCTGCCTGCGCCAGTGGCAGCTCGCGCTGCCGGAGGCACGGTTCGTCAACCAGTACGGCCCGACGGAGGCGACCGCCTCGTGCACGTATTACGTCGTGCCCGGTCTGGTGGAGGACACCGACGTGCTGCCGATCGGCAAGCCGTACCCGCACTACGAGGTGTTTCTGCTCTCGGAGCGCAATGAGGCCGTGCCCGACGGCGAGATCGGCGAGATCTGCGTCAAGGGCCCCATCCTCGCGCTGGGCTACTACAACAGCCGCGAGAAAACGGCCGAGAGCTTCCTGCAAAACCCGCTCAACCACGCTTACGACGAGCGCATCTATAAAACCGGCGACCTCGGGCACTTCGCGCCCGACGGCAACCTCATGTTCCACGGCCGCAAGGACCGGCAGGTCAAGCACCTCGGCCACCGCGTGGAGCTTGGGGAGATCGACCTCGCCGCGGCGAAGGTGCCCGGCGTGGAAGACTGCTGCGCGCTCTACGACCAGGCGCACGAGCAGATCTGGCTGTTTTACACCGGCGAGGGCGTGACCAAGCGCGACATCGCCGTCGCCCTGCGCGCCGACCTGCCGGGCTTCATGGTGCCGCGCAAGATCGAGCAGCTCGAGGCCATGCCCCGGCTCGACAACGGCAAGACGAACATGCGCGCGCTGGCCGAGCGCATCACCGCCGCGGCCAAACACTGATTTTGCTGATCCTACTTACTTCAGGAGGTATATTACTATGGAACAGGAACTGATGGACATTCTGACCGATCTGCGCCCCGACGTGGATTTTGAGACCGAGACCGCCCTCATCGACGACCACATTCTCGAGTCGTTCGACATCGTGTCGCTCGTCGCGGCGCTCAACGACGCGTTCGACATCGAGATCGGCGCCAAGGACCTCGTGCCGGAGAACTTCAACTCCGCCAAGCGTCTGCTGGCCATGGTGCAGCGCCTGCAGGACGAGGACTGATGGACAAGACTGCACTCCGGACGGCGGCCAAGAAATACGGCACGCCGCTGTATCTGTTTGATCTGGAGGCCTTCACGGCGCGCGCTCAAAGGGTGCGCGCCGCGTTCGGCTCTGACGTCAATTTGTGCTACTCCATGAAGGCCAATCCCTTCGTGCTGCGCGGCCTGCCGGACGTGTTCCGCTGGGTAGAGGTGTGCTCCCCCGGCGAGCTGACGATCTGCGAGAAGCTCGGCATCCCGCCGGAGCGCATCCTGTACTCCGGCGTGAACAAGGGCGCGGACGATGTGGCGCGCGCCGTCGCGCTGGGGGCTGACCTGCTCACGGCCGAGAGCACGCTGCACTTTGACCTCATCTGCGCCGCCGCGGCCGCGCAGGGCAAGCACGTCTGCGTGCTGCCGCGCCTGACCGCCGGCAGCCAGTTCGGCATGGACCCCGACGCGCTGGCGGAGCTCGTCGCCCGGCGCGCGGAGTTCCCGAACGTGACGATCGTGGGCATCCACTACTTTTCCGGCACGCAAAAGCGCAAGGACGCCGTGATCGCAAAGGAGCTCGCGCATCTGGACGAATACCTCACGATGCTGCACGAGCGCTACGGCTTCACGGCGCAGCACGTGGAATACGGCCCCGGGCTGAACGCCGAGTGCTTCCGCGAGGACGCCGAGGCGCGCGACTGCGCGCTGCTCGACGCGGCGGCGGAGCACATCCGCGCCTTCGGCAAAAAGTACCCGCTCACGATCGAGATGGGCCGCTTTTTCGCCGCACCGTGCGGGACGTTCCTCACCGGCGTGGCCGATGCCAAGTGCAACCTCGGTGTGAACTACGCCGTGTGCGACGGCGGCATGCACCAGGTCAAGTATGACGGCCAGCTCATGGGCATGCAGGCCCCGCCGCTGACGCTCCTGCGCGAGAGCGCGGACGCCGCCGAGCCGTGGATGCTCTGCGGCAGCCTGTGCACGACGGCGGACGTGCTCGTGCGCGAGGCGCAGCTGCCGCCCCTGCGCGTGGGCGATGTGATCGCCCTCGGCCGCTGCGGCGCGTACTCCGTGACGGAGGGCGTGGCCGTGTTCCTGTCGCGCGATATGCCGCGCGTGGCGCTGTACCGCGACGGGGCCTTCACGCTCGTGCGCGACCGGTTCGCGACCGACGTGCTCAACACCTGCCAGACGCTGGAGGACAGAACATGACTCTGACATCGCTGTCATTTTATCTGCTGGTGCTCGCGCTGCTGGTGCTGTACTACCTGGTGCCGAAGCGGTTCCAGTGGGTAGTGCTGCTCATCGGCAGCTACGCGTTTTACGCGTTCGTGTGCCTGCGGTACATGGGCTTTATCGTCATCACGACGCTCACGACCTACTTCGGCGCCCGCGGCATGGACGCCATGACCGCGCGCATGGAGCAGACCGTCGCCGCGCACAAGCAGGACTGGGAGCGCGACGAGCGCAAGGCGTACAAAAAGCGCTGCAAATCCCGCCGCAAGGCACTCATGATCGGCATTCTGGTGTTCAACTTCGGCATCCTTGCCGTGCTGAAATACTATAACTTCTTTGCCGAGTCCACGGAGGCGCTCTTCGCGTCCATGGGGCTGACGGTCTCGCTCGGCCACATCGGGCTGCTGCTGCCGCTGGGCATCTCGTTTTACACGTTCCAGTCCATGGGCTATGTGCTGGACGTCTATCGCGAGAAGGTCCCCGCCGAGCGCAACGTCGGCAAGCTCGCGCTGTTCGTGTCCTTCTTCCCGCAGATCATTCAGGGCCCGATCGGCGTGTACGACCAGCTGGCGCACCAGCTCTATGACGCGCACAAATATAACTTTGACAACATCCGCTACGGCGCGGAGCTGATCCTGTGGGGCTTTTTCAAGAAGCTCGTCATCGCCGACCGCGCCGTGGGCATGATCCACACCGTCGCCGGGGCGTACACCGACTACGCCGGCACCTACGTGCTGCTGGCCGCGCTCGTGTACGCGCTGCAGCTGTATGCCGACTTCTCCGGCGGCATCGACATTTCGCGCGGCGTGGCGCAGATGTTCGGCATCACCATGGGCGAAAACTTCCGCCGGCCGTACTTCTCGCGCACGCTCACCGAGTACTGGCACCGCTGGCACATCTCGCTGGGCGACTGGCTGCGCAACTACCTGTTTTACCCGCTGTCGATCTCGAAGGCGTTCCTCAACTGGGGCCGCCACGCCAAGCAGCACCTCGGCAACCACATCGGCAAGGTCCTGCCGACGGCCGTGGCCTCGCTCATCACGTTCCTCGTCATCGGCATCTGGCACGGCGCAAGCTGGAAGTACGTCGCCTTCGGCTTCTGGAACGGCATGGTCATCCTCGTGTCCACGCTGCTGCAGCCGGTGTCGGACAAGGTCGTCGCCGGCCTGCACATCGAGCGCAAGAGCGCATGGTACCAGGTGTTTTCCATGCTGCGCACGTTCGTGGTCGTGCTCATCGGCTATTACTTTGACATTGCCGACGGCTTCCGCGCCGCCATGGGCATGATGGCCAAGTCCGTGACCGACCTGCACCTGTCGCAGCTGCGGCCGAGCACCGTGCTCGAGGCCCTGCCGCTGACGATGTACGACTGGGCCGTGCTCGCGTTCGGCACGCTCGTGATCTTCGTCGCCTCCGTCATTCAGGAGCGCTCGCAGCGCACCATCCGCGAGATCCTCGACGAGAAGTGTCTCGCCCTGCGCTGGG
>CAKTNQ010000075.1:0-3975 GCA_934589185.1 uncultured Oscillospiraceae bacterium
AGCCACGAGACCATGACGGCCGTGAAGCCCTGGCCGCCGGCGATGGTGGTCGTGATCGTGTGGTCGGTGCCGGACACGAGCAGCACGCCCGCGATGCCGCACAGCGCGCCGGACAGCAGCATCGTGCGCACGATGACCTTGCCGACCTTGATGCCGACGTAGCGGGCGGTGCGCTCGCTCTCGCCGACGACGGAGATCTCATAGCCGTGCTTACTGTAGTTGAGGTAGATATAGACGAGCACGGTCAGCACCGCGACGACGAGGATCGTCAGCAGGTACTTGTAGCCGCCGATCTGCGGCAGCCAGCCGGCCTCGGTGCTCTGGTTGATGATGCCGACCTTGCCAGAGCCCTTCGGCGACTCCCAGACGATGATGAAATAGGCCACGAGCTGCGTGGCGACGTAGTTCATCATGAGGGTGAAGAGCGTCTCGTTCGTGTTCCACTTGGCCTTAAAGATGGCGGGGATGACGCCCCAGACCGCGCCCGCGACGATGCCGGCGGCGATGATGAGCACGATGAGCAGGCCGTTGGGCAGCTTATCGCCGAGGCAGATCATGCACGCCGCGGCGGCGAGGCCGCCGGCGAGCACCTGGCCCTCGGCGCCGATGTTCCAAAAGCGCATCTTGAACGCGGGCGTCACGGCCAGCGAGATGCACAGCAGCACGGCGAGGTTCTGCCCCAGGATCCAGATCTTGCGCGACGAGCCGAACGCGCCGCTGAACATGGTGCCGAACACCTTGAGCGGGTTGAGGTGGGTGCACAGCGTCGTGATGAGCGCGCACAGCAGCAGCGCCAGCACGATGGCGATCGCGCGGATGCCCCAGGCCTGATACCAGGGCAGCGTGTCGCGCTTGACGATGTGGAACAGCGGTTCCCGGACTTTGTTATGCATGGGCTTCGTTCCCTCCCAACTGCGTCATCATCATGCCGACGTCGCGCTTCGTGGCGCCGCGGCCGGGGACGATGCCGCTGACCTTGCCGCCGCAGAGCACGAGGATGCGGTCGGCCAGCTCGAGCAGCACGTCCAGATCCTCGCCGACGTAGATCACGGCGACGCCGCGCTCCTTCTGCCGGTTGATGAGGTCATAGATCGTGTAGGATGCGTTGATGTCCAGGCCGCGCACGGCGTAGGCCGTGAGCAGCACGGTGGGGGCGGAGGCGATCTCGCGGCCGACGAGCACCTTCTGCACGTTGCCGCCGCTCAGGCGGCGCACCGGCGTGCTCACGCCCGGGGTGTTGACGTCGAGCTCCTCGACAACGGTCTCGGCCAGCTTGCGCGGCGACTTGCGGTCGGTAAGGATGCCGCGGCCCTTGCGGAAGGAGCGGAGCATCATGTTGTCCGACAGGTCCATGTTGCCGACGAGGCCCATGCCGAGGCGGTCCTCCGGCACGAAGGACAGCGCCACGCCCATCTCGGCGATGCGCAGCGGGTCCTTGCCGAGCAGCTCCTCGCGCGTACCGTCGTCCTCGACGTAGCAGATGCTGCCGCTCTCCGTCGGCTGCAGACCGGCGATGGCCTCGAGCAGCTCCTTCTGGCCGCAGCCGGAGATGCCCGCGATGCCGAGGATCTCGCCGGAGTTGGCGGTGAAGGACACGTCGTCGAGCTTGACGATGCCGTCGATGCTGCGCACGGTGAGGTTCTTGACCTCGATGCGCGGCTTGGGGTCGACGGGGTCGGGCCGGGCGATGTTGAGCGTCACGGCGTGGCCGACCATCATGTTCGTCATTTCCTGCGCGTTGGTGTCCTTCGTGAGCATGTCGCCCACGAACTGGCCGTGGCGCAGCACGGCCACGCGGTCGCTGAGCGCCTCGACCTCGTGCATCTTGTGCGTGATGATGACGATGGCCTTGCCGTCGTCGCGCATACTGCGCAATACGGCAAAGAGCTTGTCCGTCTCCTGCGGGGTGAGCACGGCGGTCGGCTCGTCGAGGATGAGGATGTCCGCGCCGCGGTAGAGCGCCTTGACGATCTCGACCGTCTGTTTCTGGGACACGGACATGTCATAGATCTTCTGGTTCGGGTCAAGGTCAAAGCCGTAGCGCTCGCAGATGCTGCGGATGCGCGCGGCCGTGGCCTTGAGATCGAGCTTTTCATCGAGACCGAGCGTGATGTTCTCAGCGGCGGTGAAGACGTCGACCAGCTTGAAGTGCTGGTGGATCATGCCGATGCCGTAACGGTAGGCATCGCGCGGGGAGCGGATGACGACCTCCTCGCCGTCGATGAGGATCTGTCCCTCGTCGGGGAAGTAAATGCCCGAGAGCATGTTCATGAGCGTGGTCTTGCCGCTGCCGTTTTCGCCGAGCAGCGCCAGGATCTCGCCCCGGTAGATATCGAGCCAGACGCGGTCATTGGCGACGACGGAGCCGAAGCGCTTGGTGATGTCGCGCATTTTGACCGCTGCGATCTTGTTGTCCAATATGGTGTCCCTCCCGAAATGCCGGCGGACGCCGCACAGAGGCGGCGCGCTTTAAAGTACATATGAGGGAAGGCCCGGGTTGACAGGCCTTCCCTCTGCGGTGGATTCAGATATCAGCTGCCAAAGTTCTGGTCAAGCAGGTTGATGCCGTCGATCTGCACGTTGAAGTACGGAGCGGCGCGGAACTCGGACTCGTGGAAGTAGCCGTCGCTGATGGCCTCGGTATCGCCGGTGTTGTCGGCGTCGGTGTCGACATCGGCCATGTAGCTGGTCAGGGTCTCGCCCTTGACGGTGAAGGTGGAGGTGTCAAAGACGTGCAGGGTGCCGTCCTCGAGCTGCTTGGTAACTTCGGCGATCTTCTCGGCAGTGCCCTTGGCAGCGACCTTCTCGTTGACATCGGTCAGCACGACGGAGCCGGTCTTGAGGGTGCCGGTCCAGTCGGCGTCGAGCGAGGTGCCGTCCTGGACGGCCTTGATGACCATCTCATAGTACGGGGTCCAGTCGATGCGGGAGGAAACGATGAAGGTGTTCGGGCAGGCAGACTCGGTGCTGCCGTTGTAGGAGACGTTCGGGACGCCGGCCGTCTCGCAGGCGGTCGGAGCGCCCATGGAGTCGGCGTGCTGGCTGATGAGCTTGCAGCCGCCGGCGATGAGCTTGTTGGCAGCTTCCTTCTCGAGGGCCTCATCGTACCAGGAGCCGGTGAAGGTGACGTCCATGGTCACGGTCGGGCACACGGACTTGGCGCCCAGATAGAAAGAGGTGTAGCCGGAGATGACTTCCGCGTAGGTGAAGGCGCCAACGTAGCCCATCTTGGCCTGATCGGCGGTGAATTCACCGGCCTCGATCATCTCGTTGAGCTTCATACCGGCAGCGACGCCGGCGAGGTAGCGGCCTTCATAGATGGAGGCGAACGCATTGTGGTAGTTGCTGAGCTTCTCGGTGTGGGCCTTGGTGCCGGTGGCGTGGCAGAACTGCACGTCCTTGAACTCCTTGGCGGCCTGGATCATGAAGTCCTCGTGGCCGAAGCTGTCGGCGAAGACGACGTTGCAACCGGCGTCCACGAGCTCGGCCGCGGCGTTGTAGCACTCCTGGCCCTCGGGGATGTTGGTCTTGATGATGTACTGATCCTCGCTCAGGCCGGCGTTCTTGCAGGCGGCCTTCGCGGCGTCGATGAAGTTCTTGTCGTAGGTGGAGTTCTCGTCATGCAGGCAGATGAAGCCGACCTTGATCTTGCTCTCGGCTTTGTCGCCGCCCTCGGTCTTGCTGCCGCAGGCGCACAGTGCGAACACCATGACGAGCGCGAGCAGCATCGAAACGAACTTTTTCATTCTCAGCTCTCCCTCTAATTTTATCAGATTTATTTATCTGCATTGCTTGCGCAAAGAAGATACAAAAAAACATTGGCAGGAGCTGGCCTTACGGCGCTCCTGCCAATGTGGAACCGGGAAGATGCCGGTACAGCCATCTCCCGCGGGGAATTTCACATCGATAGTCCGGCAATTTACGGTGCCAGGTAGAAACGCCAAGCCATATCCTTTGGTATATATCGACTGCTAT
>CAKTNQ010000076.1:0-3917 GCA_934589185.1 uncultured Oscillospiraceae bacterium
ATCGTGGTCACGCCCGACGTGCTCATCCCGCGCATGGACACCGAGGTGCTCGTGGACGCGGCGCTGCGCGTGCTCGTCGGCCGGAAGATGAACGCCCGCATTCTCGACCTCTGCTCCGGCAGCGGCTGCATCGGCTGCGCGCTGGCGCACGAGCTGCCGGCCGCGCGCGTCGTCATGGTGGACATCAGCGAGGAGGCCCTCGCCGTGAGCAAGGAAAACCTGCGCCGCAACCACCAGAACCGCACCATCTGCCTCAGGGCCGACGCGCTCGAAAAGCCCCCGATGGGCATCGGCACGTTCGACCTCATCGTATCGAACCCGCCGTATGTGGCAAGCATGGACATCCTCACGCTCGACAGCTCCGTGCGCGACTATGAGCCGCTCGGCGCGCTCGACGGCGGCGAGGACGGGTTGATGTTCTACCGCGCGATCGTGCGCCACTGGACGCAGATCCTCCGCCCCGGCGGCTGGCTCATGTTCGAGGTCGGCGAGGATCAGGCGGACGCCGTCATGGCGCTGATGACAGAAGAAAAATACACCGATGTGACCGCCCTTGAGGACACCGCCGGCATCCGGCGCGTCGTCGTCGGCCGCATCTGATACTTAGAGGTGAATCACTATGGCTGAAAAGAAAAAATCCGCACCCGTTTCCACCGGCCCCGTCAAGCCGGAGGATAAGAAAAAAGCGCTCGAGACCGCCCTCGCCCAGATCGAAAAGAACTTCGGCAAGGGCGCCATCATGCGCCTCGGCGACGACATTCCCGTGAACGTGGAGGCCATCTCCACCGGCTCCCTGTCGCTCGACCTCGCGCTCGGCATCGGCGGCGTGCCCCGCGGCCGCATCGTCGAGATCTACGGTCCCGAGTCGTCCGGTAAGACGACACTCGCGCTGCACATCCTCGCAAGCGCCCAGAAGACGGGCGGCGAGGTCGCGTTCATCGACGTGGAGCACGCACTCGAGCCCGCGTATGCCCGCGCCCTCGGCGTGGACATCGACAGTCTGCTCATCTCCCAGCCGGACACCGGCGAGCAGGCGCTCGAGATCACGGAGCAGCTCGTGCGCTCCGGCGCGCTCGACGTCGTGGTCGTCGACTCCGTGGCGGCGCTGCTGCCGCGCAGCGAGCTTGAGGGCGAGATGGGCGAGTCGTCCGTCGGCGTGATCGCGCGCCTGATGAGCCAGGCCCTGCGCAAGCTGGCCGGCACCGTCAGCCGCACGAACTGCATCGTCGTGTTCATCAACCAGCTGCGCGAGAAGATCGGCGTCATGTACGGCAACCCCGAGACGACGCCCGGCGGCCGCGCGCTGAAGTATTTCTCCAGTGTGCGCATCGACGTGCGCCGCATCGAGACGCTGAAGGCCGGCGGCGAGATGATCGGCAACCGCACGCGCGCCAAGATCGTCAAGAACAAGGTCGCGCCCCCGTTCAAGGAGGCGGAGTTCGACATCATCTACGGCGAGGGCATCTCCAAGATCGGCGAGATCGTGGACCTCGGCGTCAAGCTCGACCTGATCGACAAGGCCGGCGCGTGGTACACCTACGGTGATGTGCGCGTGCAGGGCCGCGACAGCATGAAGGAATATCTGCGCGAGCACCCTGACGTCTCGGACAAGATCGAGGCGGAGATCCGCGCCAACGCCCACAAGCTCATGAGCCCGCAGGCGCGCAAGGCCGCCATCGCTTCCGGCCGCGCCGTTGAAGTGGCCGCCGATGACTTTCAGGGCTGATGGCCCGGCTCATCGAGCTCAAGCAGACCGCGCCGGAGCGCTTTCTGGCGCGGTTTGACACCGGCGAGGAACTGCGCACGACGCTCGCCGTCGTGACGGACTTCCACCTGCGCAGCGGAAAGGAACTGACGAGTCAGGAGCTTGACGCGCTGCGCGCGGCCTCCGAGCGTTCACGCTGCCGGCAGCGGGCGCTGCGCATCATCGGCGCGCGCGCCATGTCGGTCAAGGAGCTGACCGACCGGCTGAAGGAAAAGGGCGAAAGCCCGGAAAACGCCGAGGACGCCGCCGCGTGGCTGCAGGAGATGCACCTGCTCGACGATGCGCAGTACGCCGCCATGTGCGTGCGGCACTATGCCGCCAAGGGCTACGGCGCCGGACGCATCCGCAGCGAGCTGTACCGCCGCGGCATCCCGCGCGAGCTATGGGACGACGCCATGCAGGAGCTGCCGGAGCAGGACGAGCAGATCGACACCCTGCTGCGCCGCCGCCTGCGCAGCGACACGCCCGACCGCGACGAGCTGCGCCGCGCGTCGGACTATCTCTACCGCCGCGGCTTCGGGCGCGACGAGATCCGCGCGGCCATCGCGCGCTATCAGGATAACTTTGAGGAGTATTGACCCATGCCATATCGAATCTGCTTGATCTCGCTCGGCTGTGCGAAGAATCAGGTCAACAGCGAGCAGATGCTCTATCTGCTCAATCAGGCCGGCCATGAGGTGGTCGGCGAGGTGGACGGGTGCGACGTCGCCATCGTCAACACCTGCGGCTTTATCGACAGCGCCAAGAGCGAGGCCATCGACCAGATCCTGCAGCTCGCCGAGGTGAAAAAGGCCGGCGGACTGAAGAAAATTCTCGTGACCGGCTGCCTGTCACAGCGGTACGAAAACGACATTCTCGAGAGCCTGCCGGAAGTGGACGGCATGCTCGGCACCGGCAGCTTCGGCCAGATCTGCCAGGCCGTCGAGGACGTGATGCACGACGGAAAACCGCTGTATTTCGGCGACAAGAGCGGCCCGATCGAGGAGATCGGCCGCGTGGTCACGACCGGGCCGGGCTGGGCGTACCTGCGCATCGCCGAGGGGTGCGACAACTGGTGCGCGTTCTGCGCCATCCCCGCCATCCGCGGCCGCTACCGCAGCCGCACGCTCGATGCCATCGTGCAGGAGGCAAAAGACCTCGCCGCGCTCGGCGTGAAAGAGCTGATCGTCATCGCGCAGGACATCACCCGCTGGGGCATGGACCTCTACGGCAAGCCGAGTCTTGCGCAGCTGCTGCGGGAGCTGGCGAAGATCAACGGCATCCGCTGGATCCGCCTGCACTACCTCTACCCCGAGATCATCGACGACGAGCTCATCGACCTCATTGCAAATGAGGACAAGATCGTCAAGTATCTCGACATTCCCATCCAGCACATCAACAACGACATTCTCCGCCGCATGAACCGTCACTGCACCGGTGACGAGATCCGCGCGCTGCTGCAAAAGCTGCGTGCGCGCATCCCGGGCCTTGTGCTGCGCACGAGCCTCATCACGGGCCTGCCCGGCGAGGGCGAGGCGGAATTTGAGCAGCTGTGCGTCTGGCTGCGTGAGGCGCGGCTCGAGCGCGTGGGCGTGTTCCCGTTCTCCCCCGAGGAGGGGACGCCCGCCGCCGTGATGACCGACCGCTGCGAGCCGGACGAGGCCCAGCGCCGCGCCGATCTCATCCTCGAGCTACAGGCCGGCATCATGGACGACTACAACGCCGCCTGTATCGGGCGGGACATGACCGTTTTGTGCGAGCACCGGGCGAAGAGCGGCATGTGCTCCGGCCGGACGTACGCCGACTCGCCGGAGATCGACGGCACGGTCTACTTCACCGGCGCGGCCCGGCCCGGCGACATGGTCACGGTGCACATCACCGGCTGCGACGACGGCGATCTCGCCGGCGAACAAATCCACGAATGAGGTGCTGACATGACGACTGCAAACAAAATTACCATCTTCCGCGTGATCCTCATCCCCGTGTTTCTGGTGCTGATGTATCTGCGCTTTCCCGGCCATACGTACTGGGCGTTCGGCGTGTTCGTGCTTGCGAGCCTGAGCGACTTCGCCGACGGCTACATCGCGCGGCACTACAATCAGGTGTCCGACTTCGGCAAGTTCATGGATCCGCTGGCCGACAAGCTGCTGGTCGTGGCGGCCATGCTGCTGTT
>CAKTNQ010000077.1:0-3831 GCA_934589185.1 uncultured Oscillospiraceae bacterium
CCGTCGATCGTCATCATGGTGCCGGGGCTGTATTTCTACCGCGCCGTGTACGATCTGGGCACGATGAACCTGAGCGACAGCGCGTCGTGGCTCGTCGCCTCGCTGCTGATCGTCGCCGCCCTGCCGCTGGGGCTGATCTGCGCGCGCATCCTCACGGACGGCAGCTTCCGCCGGTGCACATGAAAAGGGCATAAAAAAAAGACCGCCGATCGGCGGTCTTTTTTCATGCAGGGATTGAAATTACAGGTGCTTCGTATTGAGCGCGCGGGCGGCATTGAGCACGCACAGGACCATGACGCCGACGTCGGCGAAGATGGCAACCCACATGTTCGCAATGCCGAGCGCGCCAAGCACGAGGCAGACGGCCTTGACGGCCAGCGCAAAGACGATGTTCTGCCAGACGAGACGCATGGTCTTGCGCGAGATGCGCATGGCCAGCGAGAGCTTGCGCGGATCGTCGTCCATGAGCACGATGTCCGCCGCCTCGATGGCCGCGTCCGAGCCGATGCCGCCCATGGCGGCGCCGAGATCGGCGCGCGCGAGCACCGGCGCATCGTTGATGCCGTCGCCGACAAAGGCGAGGTATTTCCCAGGTGCGCCCTCGCCGAGCAGCCGCTCGACCTGTGTGACCTTATCCTCCGGCAGCAGCTCGCTGTGCACCTCCGCGATGCCCAGCTCCTCCGCCACGGCATCGGCCGCGCGCTTGCGGTCGCCGGTGAGCATGACGACGCGCACGCCGTCCGCCCGCAGGCGGGCCACCGCCTCGCGCGAGCCGGTCTTCGGCTCGTCGGAGATGACGATGTAGCCGAGATACGCACCGTCGGCCGCGACGTGGATGACCGTGCCGATCTCATCGACCGCGGGCACCGTCAGGCCAAGGGTATCCATCAGCTTCGTGTTGCCGGCAGCAACGGACCGGCCGCCGACCTGCGCAGTCACGCCGTGACCGGCAAGCTCCTTGGCGTCCGTGGTGACGAGCTCCGCCGGCAACTCCCCGGCCGCGCGGCGCAGGCTCTGGCTGACCGGGTGATCGGAGAACTGCTCCGCCGCCGCCGCAAGCTGCAGCAGCGCCTGCTCGGACAGCTCCGGCTGCGCGGGATGCACCGCCGTGACGGCGAACGTGCCGCGCGTGAGCGTGCCGGTCTTGTCAAAGACGACACGGTCGGTCCTGGCCAGCATCTCCAGATAGCTCGAACCCTTGATGAGGATACCGCGGGCGGACGCGCCGCCGATGCCGCCGAAGAACGACAGCGGGATCGAGATCACGAGCGCGCACGGGCAGCTGATGACCAGGAACGTCAGCGCGCGGTAGACCCACTCGCCCCAGTCGGCCGGGATGCCCATGATGAGCCGCACGACCGGCGGCAGGATCGCCAGTGCGAGCGCCGCGCCGCACACGGACGGCGTGTAGACGCGGGCAAACTTCGTGATGAAGCGCTCGGTGTGCGCCTTCTTGAGCGAGGAATTTTCCACGAGCTCAAGGATGCGCGCGACCGTGGACTCGGCATACACCTTCTCCACGCGCAGGCGCAGCACACCCGACAGGTTCACGCTGCCGCTGACGACGGCGCTGCCCTCCGTGACGTCCACAGGGGCGCTCTCGCCGGTCAGGGCGCTCATATTCAGCGCCGACGTGCCCGTGAGCACCGTGCCGTCGAGCGGGACGCGCTCGCCGGGCTTGACGACGATCGTGTCGCCGACCGCGACCTGCTCGGGCTTCACGCGCGCGACGCCGTCCGCCGTCTCGACATTGGCGTAGTCCGGGCGGATGTCCATCAGGTCGCCGATGTTTTTGCGGCTGCGGCCGACGGCGTAGCTCTCAAACAGCTCGCCGATCTGGTAAAACAGCATGACGGACACGGCTTCAGGATAGTCCCCGAGCACCATCGCGCCGATGGTAGCCACAGCCATGAGCAGGTTCTCATCGAACGGCTGGCGGTTATAAATGCCCTTGCAGGCATCGACGAGCGTCTCGCCGCCGACGAGCAGATACGGAATGAGATACAGCACGAGCTTGAGCCAGCCCGTGACCGGCACAAAGTGCAGCCCTATGAGCAGCACGACCGCTGCTGCTATGAGCAGCAGCGACCTTTTCTGTTCGCGCGACATGAGATTCAGTCCTCGAAGCGGAAGTCCGGCTCCACCTTGCGCGCGGTCTTGAGGATCTCCGCCTTGGCCTCGGCTTCGTCCACGCCGGGGGCATATTCGACCAGCATTTTCTGGGCCATGTAGCTCACGGTCACTTCCTTGACACACTTGAGCTTTGCCACGTGCCGCTCGATGGTCGCCGCGCAGTTGGCGCAGTCTACTTCGATCTTATAGGTCTTTTCCATGATGATGTACGCTCCTTCATCTGTCATTGAATGTTCCTTGAAAAGATGGCCGGGCCATCATTTTTCCAGCACATGCTCCATGCCGAGGGCCAGCACGGACCGGACGTGATCGTCGTCCAGGGAATAAAACACGGTCTTGCCCTCCCGCCGGAAGCGGACGAGATTCGACGCCTTCAAAATGCGCAGCTGGTGGCTGACCGCCGACTGCGTCAGGTTCAGCAGCCGCGCAATGTCGCACACGCACAGCTCGCTCTCAAAGAGCACATAGAGGATCTTGATGCGCGTCGAATCGCCAAAGACGCGAAACAGCTCCGACAGGTCGTAGAGCGTCTCGTCGTCCGGCAGGGCCGCGAGCACCTGCGCCACCGCATCCTCGTGCACGTTGAGATATTCGCACGCCGGCGCGCTGTCGGTTTTCGGTTCTGCCATGAGATCTCCTCGCTTTCGCTTGAACATATGAACGATTGCTCATGTGTTTATATAACCACTTCTCTGCCCGTTTGTCAAGAGCCTATTTGCATTTTTTCAAAAAGAATTCCCGGATGCACACACACATCCGGGAAGGAGTCTCATTTTTCTTCGGTTTTTGGACTGCGGAAAGCGAAAAAGCGCTGGCCGAGGTAATTCAGACCGGTAAAGAGCACCATGCCGACAAGCATGGCCACATTGTCGCGCGTACTCACCACAGCGTTGGCAAGCAGACGCAGGCACAGCGGTTTTGCGATGCCATAAGCGATCAGATAGCACACGGCGATGTTCGCCGCGAAGCGCACGACCTGACCCGCGCCGCGCTCCCGGCTCTGAAATGTAAAGTGCTTGTTGAGAAAAAAGCTCAGGATGCTCGTGAGCACATAGTTTGCCGCCGATGACACCCAGTAGGAACAGCTGGCAAGGTTATACAGTCCGAACATAATGCCCATGCCGACAAGCGTGTTGATGACGCCGACGAGCAGAAACTTCCACAGCTTCGCGTCAAAGAGTGTGCGCAGGCGCTTCAAAGCTCCGCCTCCCGGTCATCGAGCTCCGTCTCGATCCGATAGCGCGGGCGTGCCTTCGTCTCGAGATAGATCTTGCCGATGTACTCCCCCACCACGCCGATGGCCAGCAGCTGCAGCCCGCCGATGGCCCAGATGGACACGGCCAGACTCGACCACCCGGCAACGGTGTGGCCAGTGAAATAGCGCACGAGAAAATAGATGAGCATGGCGATGCTGACGAGGAACATCACGATGCCGATGCGCGTGATGAGCCGCAGCGGCGAGACCGTCAGCGACGACACGCCCTCCCACGCGAACGAGAGCATCTTGCGCAGCGGGTACTTGCTTTCGCCCGCAAAGCGCTTGCCGCGCTCGTAATACACGACCGTGCTCGGATAGCCGACGAGCGGCACGAGCCCGCGCAGGAACAGATTGACCTCTTTATACTCCGCGAGCGCGTCGAGCGCGCGGCGGCTCATGAGCCGGTAGTCGGCGTGGTTATACACCACGTCCGCGCCGAG
>CAKTNQ010000078.1:0-3824 GCA_934589185.1 uncultured Oscillospiraceae bacterium
GCACGCGGCCGCGAAGGACATCCTCGGCGGCAAGATGCAGTACGAGAAGATGAGCTATGCCTACAAGCAGCTCTTCGGCGCGCTGATGACATCGCCGCAGTACCGCGCGCAGTATGCCGAGCCCGATTTCGACATCGCGCGCATCGACGCCTTCGCCGCCGCCATGCGCGGCTGAGCGGCACGGCAGAAAAAATCACCCGCATCCAAACCGGATGCGGGTGATTTGAGACTGTCGGAAAACCCGGAGGGTTTTCCGACAGAGGGCTTGCAGTCTGCTGCGCGCAGAATTTGTGTGCCGAGGGCGCACAAATTCCACACTTGCAGCCTGAGAAGTATTTTCTCTCACGCACATGTCGCGAGAGAAAATGATTGCAATGCTTTGCCGCCTGCGGGCGGAAAACTCTGCGAGGCTTTTTTGACATGCTGAACATCCCCGCCGGGCGGCGGGGATGTTTGCTTATTTTTGTATCTCAGTACGTGGTCACGCCGGTGAAGGCGAGCTCGGCGTTGCCTGTCAGGCGCACGCCGTCGTCGTCATAGGTGACGATCAGGTCGCCGCCGCTGACCTTGACGGTGATGGGTTCGCCCTTCGGGCACAGGCCGTTTTCCGTGGCGGCCACCACGGCCGCGCACGCGCCGGTGCCGCAGGCGCGGGTCTCGCCGTTGCCGCGCTCCCAGACGCGCATCTTGATCGTCGTGCGGTTGACGACGCGGATGAACTCCGTGTTCGTGCGCGCGGGGAAGATGTCCGCGTGCTCAAACTGCGGGCCGAGGCGCGCGACGTCCACTTCATCCACGCGGTCGGCAAAGACGACGCAGTGGGGGTTGCCCATCGAGAGGCAGGTGATGCGGTACTCCCCGCCGGCGATGGTCACCGGCCGGTCGATCACGCGCTCGCCGGGAAGCGTCACGGGCACGTTGGCGGGTTCAAACGCGGGCTTGCCCATGTCGACCGTCACGAGGCCGACCGTGCCGAAGCGCGTGTACAGGTGCAGCCGGTGCACGAGGCCGCCGGCCTCGATCGTGAGATCGTCGCGCGGCACGATGCCGTTGTCATACAGGTACTTGGCCACGCAGCGGATGGCGTTGCCGCCCATGCCGCCGGCGCTGCCGTCGCGGTTGAAGACGCGCATTTTCGCGTCGGCCACGTCGCTGTGCTCGATGAGCACGATGCCGTAGCCGCCGATGCCGCGGTGGCGCGAGCAGAGCGGGATGCACAGCGACTCGGGGCAGGTGATGTGCCCGTCAAAGTTCTCGACGTAGATATAGTCGTCGCCGGTGGCCTGCATTTTCGCAAACTTCAGGCTCTGGCGCTCGGTGCGCATGTGATTGATGTCCACGAGCTCGGTGTTGCGCTCATTGTAGCGGCTGGCGATGATGTCCGCCAGGGCGTTGGCCGTGTCGAGCGAGGTGAAGCACGGGATGCCGAGCTGCAGCGCGCGGCGGTGCAGGGCAATGTAATCGTCCATGGTCGCGTCCTTGAGCGCGCCGGTGTAGACGATGTAGTCGATGCAGCCGCTCTCGAGCAGGGCGAAGGCGTGGTCGCTCTCGCGGATGCCGTCCACGGTCACGACGTCGATGCCAAGGCGCGCGATGGCGGCGGCGGTCTCCTCGGTCGCGTAGAGGGCGAAGTGCAGGTCGTCGAGCTTCTTGGCCAGCGACACGATCTCGCCGAGGTCGTGCGTGTCCACGCTCACGAACACGCCGTGGCGGCCGTCCGGGTGCTGGCCGACGACCATGCCGGCCGAGGTCAGGCCCTTGAACAGCGCCTCCTGCATCGTCTTGCCGAGGCCGAGCACCTCGCCCGTGGACTTCATCTCCGGGCCGAGGTAGGCGTTGACGTCGCCGAGCTTTTCAAACGAGAACACCGGCACCTTGACCGCGTAATACGGCGGGATGGGGTGCAGGCCGGTGCCGTAGCCGAGGCTCTTCAGCGGCGCGCCGAGCATGACGCGCGAGGCTACGTCCACCATCGGCACGCCCGTGACCTTGCTGATATACGGCACGGTGCGCGAGGCGCGGGGGTTGACCTCGATGACGTAGAGCTCGTTTTCCCAGATGAGGTACTGGATGTTCACAAGCCCCTTCGTGCCGAGCGCGAGGGCGAGCTTGCGCGAGCTGTCGACGATCTTCTCCGTCATCATGTCGTTGAGGTTGTACGGCGGGTAGACGGCGATGGAGTCGCCGCTGTGCACGCCGGCGCGCTCGATGTGCTCCATGATGCCGGGGATGAGCACGTCCGTACCGTCGGAGATGACGTCCACCTCCAGCTCCGTGCCCATCATGTATTTGTCCACGAGCACGGGGTTGTCGATGCCCTGCGCGAGGATGCGCTGCATATACGTCGTGACCTCGTCATCGTCGTGGACGATCTTCATGTTCTGGCCGCCGATGACGTACGACGGGCGCAGCAGCACGGGGTAGCCGAGCGTCTGCGCGGCGTGCAGCGCCTCGGGCAGCGTCTGCACACCCATGCCCTTCGGGCGCGAGATGTGAAACTGCTCGAGCAGGGCGTCAAACCGCTCGCGGTCCTCGGCGATGTCGATGCCCTCGGCCGACGTGCCGAGGATGCGGATGCCGTGGCGGTCGAGCGTCTGCGTGAGCGCGATGGCGGTCTGGCCGCCGAAGGCGACCACGACGCCGACGGGCTGCTCCACGTCGATGATCTGCAGCACGTCCTCGGCCGTGAGCGGCTCGAAATACAGCCGGTCGGCGGTGTCGTAGTCCGTGGAGACGGTCTCGGGGTTGTTGTTGACGATGACGACGTCATAGCCCATGGCCTTGAGCGTCCACACGCAGTGGACGGACGAATAGTCAAACTCGATGCCCTGGCCGATGCGGATCGGCCCGGAGCCGAGCACCATGACGACGGGCTTGCCGCTGCGCGGGAAGGTGCGCGCCTCGCAGCGTGCGTCCGCGCTGGCGTAGAAATACGGCGTCTGCGCGTCGAACTCGGCGGCGCAGGTATCGACCATCTTGTAGCCCGCGCGGAAGGGGGGCAGTGCCTCGCTGCCGGACAGGCGGCGCAGCGCCGCGTCCGGATAGCCGAGGTATTTGCCGCGCTGATAAAGCTCCGGCGTCAGGCCGCCCTGAATACTCGCCTCGTAGTCCACGAGGTTTTGCAGCCGGGCCAGAAACCAGCGGTCGATGCGGGTGATGTCGTGGATCTCGTCGATGGACACGCCGCTGCACAGCGCCTCAAAGACGGTGAACAGGCGGTGATCGTCGCAGTCGGCGAGCCGGTCGCGCACCGGGCGGTCGGACAGGGGCTTGGCGTGCAGCGTGTCGAGATGGATCTCGGCGCCGCGCACGGCCTTGAGCAGCGCGCTTTCAAAGTTTGTGCCGATGGCCATGACCTCGCCGGTGGCCTTCATCTGCGTGCCGAGGCGGCGGGACGCGCCGACGAACTTGTCAAACGGCCACTTGGGGAACTTCACGACGACGTAGTCCAGCGCGGGCTCGAAGCAGGCGCAGGTCTTGCCGGTGATGTCGTTTTGAATCTCATCGAGCGTGTAGCCGAGGGCGATCTTCGTCGTGATCTTCGCGATCGGGTAGCCGGTCGCCTTCGACGCGAGCGCCGACGAGCGCGACACGCGGGGGTTGACCTCGATGACGGCGTATTCAAAGCTGTCGGGATTGAGCGCGAACTGGCAGTTGCAGCCGCCGACGATGTCGAGCGCGGAGATGATGTTCAGTGCCGCGCTGCGCAGCATCTGAAACTCCTTGTCCGAGAGCGTCAGCGCCGGGGCGACGACGATGCTGTCGCCGGTGTGTACGCCGACGGGGTCGAAGTTTTCCATGCTGCACACGGCGATGACGTTGCC
>CAKTNQ010000079.1:0-3761 GCA_934589185.1 uncultured Oscillospiraceae bacterium
TCACATCGATAGTCCGGCAATTTACGGTGCCAGGTAGAAACGCCAAGCCATATCCTTTGGTATATATCGACTGCTATGAACGATCGCTCCCGCTGCGCGGGAACACTTATACGTTACCATGCGCGCCCAGGGTTGTCAACCGTCGAAACGAGCGAATTTCATACTTTTGAAACATTTTCCCCGTCAATTTGCACAACGCCGCTCAGCAGAACACGATGCCGGTCTCGGGGTCCATGCTCTGCACGCGGGCGAGCGATTCCACGCGGTAGCCGCGCGCGCGGATGCGTGCACCGCCGGGCTGAAACGCCTTTTCCACCGCGATGCCGGCGCCGACCACGGTCGCGCCCGCGCCCTCGATGAGTGTGATGAGCCCGTCGAGTGCCGCGCCGTTGGCGAGGAAATCGTCGATGACGAGCACGCGGTCGCTCGGCGAAAGGTACTCGCGCGAGATGCGGATGGTGTTGTCATTTCCGTGCGTGAACGAGTGCACGACCGTCGTGTACGCATCGTCGGAGACGTTGCGGCTCTTGGTTTTCTTGGCGAACACGACCGGGCAGTCGAACACGAGCCCGGCCACGGCCGCGATGCCGATGCCGCTGGCCTCGATCGTGACGAGCTTGTTCACGCCGCAGCCGTCAAACAGCCGCTTCCATTCCTCCGCCATTGCCAGAAACAGCTTTGGGTCCATCTGATGGTTCAGAAACCGGTCCACTTTCAGGATCTCGCTGGATTTGACCTCGCCCTCGGCGAGGATGCGCTGCTCGAGAAGCTGCATATCGCTCCATCCTCCCACAATCACTAAGATGGTTTTTATCGTAGCACCCGCGCCGGGCGCGCGCAACCGTTTTTCGCAAAAAATCCGGCAAATCGCCGAATGGACGGTTTTTGTGCCGGGTGCGGTTGACTTTCCCGTCGATGTGCGGTATCATCGGTTCCTACAAGTAGGAAAAGTATGAATTTCCGCAACAGGAGGCGAGGCTATGCCCGGAGGCAAGCACGTGCTCGGCCAGAGCCGCGACCGGCACATCTTCGGCACGGTGAAGGTCGGCGAAAAGGGCCAGATCGTGATCCCGAAGGAGGCGCGCACGGTCTTCGGCATTCAACCGGGAGACACGCTGCTCGTGCTCGGCGACGAGACGCGCGGCATCGTGGTCACGCGGCCGGAGGTCATGCGCGACGTGGCCGCAAAAATTTTCGACGAATCTGACGAATCATAATAAGGAGAGGAACGATGAATACAGAGTCCATGTACACCGCGCTCGGCATCACGCCGGCGGTGCACCGCTTCGGCGAGGAGGTGCTCGCCGGTCTGCGCGCGCGCTTTGACGAGATCGACCGCGTTGCGGAATACAACCAGTGCAAGGTCATCGGTGCGATGCAGAAAAATCGCGTCGACGCGACGCACTTTGCCGCCACCACGGGCTACGGCTACAACGACGCCGGGCGCGACAATCTCGAGCGCGTCTATGCCGACTGCTTCCACACCGAGGCCGCGCTCGTGCGCCCCCAGATCACCTGCGGCACGCACGCGCTGACCGTGGCGCTCAGCGCAAACCTGCTGCCCGGCGACACGCTGCTCAGCCCCGTCGGCGCGCCGTATGACACGCTCGAGGAGGTCATCGGCATCCGCCCGAGCGCCTGCTCGCTCAAGGAATACGGCGTGCACTACCGGCAGGTCGACCTGCTGCCGGACTACGGCTTTGACTATCCGGCCATCGAGCAGGCGCTGCGCGCCGGCGTGAAGCTCGTGACCATCCAGCGCTCGAAGGGCTACGCCACGCGGCCGACGTTCTCCGTGCAGCAGATCGGCGAGCTGATCGCGTTCTGCAAGCGCATCGACCCGAACGTCATCTGCATGGTCGATAACTGCTACGGCGAGTTCGTCGAGACGATCGAGCCGTCCGACCTCGGCGCGGACATGATCGTCGGCTCGCTCATCAAAAACCCCGGCGGCGGCCTCGCACCCATCGGCGGGTACATCTGCGGCCGTCAGGATCTGGTCGACCGCTGCGCCTTCCGTCTGAGCGCCCCGGGCCTCGGGCAGGAGGTCGGCGCGAACCTTGGGCTCATGCCGGCGTTTTATCAGGGCTTCTTCCTCGCCCCGACCGTGACGGCCAGCGCGCTCAAGGGCGCAGTGTTCGCGGCGAATGTCTATGAGCGGCTGGGCTTTCGCTGCATCCCGAACGCGGCGGAGCCGCGGCACGACATCATCCAGTGCGTGGAGCTCGGCTCGCCGGAGCGCATGGTCGCCTTCTGCAAGGGCATTCAGGCGGCCGCGCCCGTGGACAGCTACGTCGACCCCATCCCCTGGGCCATGCCGGGCTACGATTCGGAGGTCATCATGGCCGCCGGCGCGTTCGTGCAGGGCTCGTCCATTGAACTCTCGGCCGACGGACCGATCCGCCCGCCCTACGCCGTGTATTTTCAGGGCGGCCTGACGTGGTATCACGCCAAACTCGGCATCCTCATGAGCCTGCAGAAGCTCGTGGACGCCGGTCTCGTTACACTTGATCAACTGGAGGAAAAATAAAATATGTGGTTCTGGCTTTCCCTGATTGCCCTGCTGTGCTGGTCGGGCTCGGATCTGTTTTCAAAAATCGGCTGCCGCGACGCGGACGATCATCTGGCACATTTAAAAATGGTCATCGCCGTCGGCGTCGTCATGGGCCTGCACGCGGCGTATGAAATTTTCATCGGCGGCGTGAGCGTGACGTGGCACGTCATCTGGACGTACCTGCCCGTGTCGCTGCTGTACATCGTGTCGATGGCGCTCGGCTATGTCGGCCTGCGCTATATCGAGCTGTCCATCTCGTCGCCGATCTGCAACGCCTCCGGCGCGGTGGTGGCCGTGCTGTACCTGTGCTTCGGCGGGCTGGACGAAGACCTCAGCGGCGGCATGCGCGTGATGGTGCTGCTGGCCATCGCGCTCGTGTGCGTCGGCGTGATCGGGCTCGGCGTGGTCGAGTCGCGCGAGGACGACGAGCTGCGCCGCGCGCGCCAGGCGGCCTCGAACTACCGCTACGCCAAGAGCTGGCTCGCCCTCGCGCTGCCGGTGGCCTACTGTCTGCTCGACGCAGCCGGCACGTTTGCCGACAGCCTCGTGCTCACGCGCCTTGACCCGGACGCCGCCAACTGCGCCTATGAGCTGACGTTTCTGTTCGCGGCGGTGGTGTCATTCGTGTATGTCAAGTTCATCCGGCACGATCGCTTCCTGCCCAAGCGCGAGGGGCCGAAGTACGTCGGCGCGCTGTTCGAAACGGCCGGCCAGTTCGCGTACATCTACGCCATCGCGGACGAGGACCACGTCATGTACGCCGCGCCCATCATCTCGGCCTACTGCGCCGCGTCCGTGCTCTGGAGCCGCATCTTCCTGCGCGAGAAGCTCTCGTGGCGGCACTATCTCATGCTGCTGCTGATCGTCATCGGCATCGTGCTGATTGGCATTCTCGACCTGTGAGCGCTCACTCGATCACGCGGCCGCCTCATCCGGGGCGGCCGCATTTTTGCGCAAATATTTGTCAAGTGTGTAACGGCGGCTTGCAATTGGCCGTTTGTCTGGTATAATGATGGCATATCTGCACCTTTCGGTACAGTATTTTGGGAGAAATGTGAAAAAACAGGAGGGATCTCGTGGATACGGAAATCAAATCCAAACGCGGCGGCTGGGGCAGCAACTTCGGCTTCCTCATGGCCTCGATCGGCTCGGCCGTCGGCCTCGGCAACATCTGGGGCTTCCCGTATAAAATGGGCAAGAGCGGCGG
>CAKTNQ010000080.1:0-3718 GCA_934589185.1 uncultured Oscillospiraceae bacterium
AACGTCTGCGTGTCCAACAGGCCGGTCGCGGCGTCGAGGATCTTCTCCTTGACATTGTCGTTGCGCGGAGCGGCCATGTGCTTTCCTCATTTCTGATCTTATGTGAGATACATTGGGTCTTATTGTACGCGATTTTGGGCGATTTGTCCAGTCTGACAGGGAAATTTCAGCAGATTTGACCCGGGGCGAATTCTTGACTTCCCAGTCGAAAAAGGGTATATTTGAGGTATTCAGTCGGCCGCTTGGCCGACTCATCTTCCGGGAGGCTTGTCTTTCATGAAGATCTCCGCATTGAACCGAAAACTGCGCCGCGCCTTCGGCGGCCGCGTCACGGCGGCGCTGGAGGACAACTGCATCGTCCTGCGCGGCGAACTCGACCGCTGGGACGACGTGGTGCGCGCCGGCCAGCTGGCCGCAACGAAATATGCCACGTGCCATGTCGTCAACGACATCACGTTCACCGGCGGTAAGGACGCGCCCATGCGCGTGCCCGCGCTGCATGACGATGCGCTCGACGGGCAGACGCCCGACGTGCTCATCATCGGCGGCGGCATCTCGGGCGTGTCGATCGCGCGCGAGCTCGCGCGCCAGAAGCTCGACATTCTTGTGGTAGATAAAGAGTGCGACCTCGCGCTCGGCGCCTCGGGGCGCAACGACGGTGAGGTGCACCCGGGCATCGACCTCGGGCGCGGCAGCGTCAAGCATCAGTATATCCGCCGCGGCAACGCCATGTACGATCAGGTCTGTAAAGAGCTCGACGTGCCGTTTCACCGCGTGGGGCAGTATGTCTGCTTCCAGCACGGCTGGCTGCGTCCGGCCGTGTGGGGCTACTGCATGTGGCGCAAGTATCACGACGGCATCGCCGACACCGAGCTCATCTCCGGTAAGGAGCTGCTGCGCCGCGAGCCGAACTTCAATGAAAAGACCCGCTTTGCCATCTCGAATCCGGACTCCGGCTGCGTCTGCCCCTACGGGCTGACGATCGCCTACGCGGAAAACGCCGTGCAAAACGGCGC
Source organism: uncultured Oscillospiraceae bacterium (assembly GCA_934589185.1). Classification (GTDB taxonomy): domain Bacteria; phylum Bacillota; class Clostridia; order Oscillospirales; family Oscillospiraceae; genus CAG-103. Next base: position 1,017 of record CAKTNQ010000080.1, read on the forward strand.
GCGCATCGCGCTCAACACGGCCGTACTGGGCATGGACGTCGCGGATGGGAAGATCATCGCCGTACACACCAACCGCGGCACGCTGCACCCCGCGCTCGTCATCAACGCGGCCGGCGTGTTCGCCGAGGACGTGGCGCGCATGGCCGATGACCGCTTCTTCTCCATCCACCCCCGCCGCGGCACGAACAGCATCCTCGACCGCAAGGCAGGCACGTTCATGCACTCGATCGCGTCCGTGAAGGGCAGCGACATGGTGTCCAAAACGCACTCGAAAGGCGGCGGCATCCTGCACACCGTGCACGACAACCTGCTCATCGGGCCGGACGCGGTGGAAACCTATGAAAAAGAGAACACGGCGACGTATCCCGAGAGCATCGCGCACGTATTCGCCAAGCAGAAGATCACGATGCCCGCGCTGACCGAGCGCGACATCATCACCTATTTCACCGGCGTGCGCGCGCCCACGTTCGAGGAGGACTTCATCATCGAGCGCGGCCGGCACACGCACAACCTCATCCACGTTGCAGGCATCCAGTCCCCCGGCCTGACGACGGCGCCCGCCGTCGCAGTCGACGTGGCGGACATGGCCGTGCGCATCCTCGCGCGCGAGCGCCCCGTGGCCATCAATCCGGACTTTGACCCCCACCGCCCGGGCATCCCCGTCCTGCGGGAGATGGACGACGCGACGCGCGCAGCCTATATTGCGAAAAACCCAGACTACGGCGTCATCGTCTGCCGCTGCGAGGAGATCAGCCGCGGCGAGATCCTCGACGCGCTGCGCTCGAATGTGTGCGTGCCGACGGTCGACGGCGTGAAAAAGCGCGTGCGGCCCGGCATGGGCCGCTGCCAGGGCGGGTTCTGCTCGCCGCAGGTGGTGCGCATCATCGCGGAGTATCTTGGCGTGCCGCTCAGCGCGGTGCGCAAGTCCTCGGCCGACGCGCCCATCACGTTCGGCCCGACGAAATCCGGGGAGGTGCAGGCGTGATGTACGACGTCATTGTCATCGGCGGCGGCCCCGGCGGGCTCGCGGCCGCCATCTCCGCGCACGAAAACGGTGCGCACGTGCTGCTCATCGAGCGCGAAGCGCGCCTGGGCGGCATGCTCAAGCAGTGTATTCACGACGGCTTCGGCCTCGCCCGCTTCGGCGAGCGGCTGGCCGGGCCCGAATATGTCGAGCGCTTCATCGACCGGCTCGAGGAGCTGGGCATCGAGGCGCACACGCAGACCTTCGTCACGCGCGTGGAGAAAACGCCTACTGGCTTTGCGGTCGTCACCGTCAGCCGCGGCGGCGTCGCGCGCTATGAAACCCGCACGCTCGTGCTGGCCACCGGCTGCCGCGAGCGCACGGCAAAGCAGGTCTTTATCCACGGCACGCGCCCGGCGGGCGTGTTCACGGCCGGCACCGCGCAGCACTTTACGAACCTGCTCGGCGAGCTGCCGACCCGGCGCTGCGTCATCCTCGGCAGCGGCGACATCGGCCTCATCATGGCCCGCCGCCTGACGCTTGAGGGTGCGGAGGTCCTCGGCGTGTACGAGGCCAAGCCCACCCCCTCCGGCCTGACGCGCAACATCCACCAGTGCCTGCATGACTACAACATCCCGCTGCACCTGAGCCACACGGTCACGCGCGTGTTCGGCGCCGACCGGCTCACGGGCGTAGAGGTCGCAGAGGTCGATGAGACCATGCGCCCCATCCCCGGCACGGAGCAGCGCATCGACTGCGACGCGCTGATCGTGTCCGTCGGCCTTATCCCGGAAAACGAGCTGGCGGAGTCACTCGGCGTCCCGCTCGACGGGCACACCCGCGGCCCCGTGTGCGACGGGCAGCTCATGACGGAGGTGCCCGGCATCTTCTCGTGCGGCAACGCGCTGCACGTCAACGACCTCGTGGACTACGTGTCCGCCTCCGGCGAGCTCGCCGGCAGGAGCGCCGCGCACTTTGCCGCGCACACGCGCGACGAGGTCGCGCTCACAATCTCGGACGATTTCGGCTATCTCGTCCCCCAGCGGCTCGACCGCACGGAGGATAACAGCGGCGTCACGCTGTATTTCCGCAGCGCGGCGGTGCTCGGCCCCTGCCGCGTGGTGCTGACCATGGACGGGAAGGAAGTCTGGTCGCGGCGCTACCCCTTCCTGCGCCCGCCCGAGATGCAGCAGCTCACACTGGACTTTGACAAGCTCGACATCGCCCGCGCGCGCGATGTCCACTTTACGATCGAGGTGGCAGAGGCATGAAAGAACTCACCTGTATCGGCTGCCCGCGCGGCTGCACCTTGAAAATCGAACGCGATGGCGGCGGCTGGTCCGTCACCGGCAACACCTGCCCCCGCGGCCGGGAGTTTGCCATTTCGGAGATGACCGCGCCCAAGCGCACCATCTGCTCGACCGTGCGCACGGCCTTTCCGGACGCGCCGGTGCTGCCGGTGCGCGTGTCGGCCGACATTCCGAAGGACCGCATCTTCGACGTCATGGACGCGCTCAAAACCGTCACCGTATCCGAGCGCATCGGCCGCGGCGACGTCGTGATCCCGGACGTGCTCGGCCTCGGCGTGGACGTCATCGCCACGAGCAGTCTCCTCAGGCACAGACCCGAATGAACATTTTGTATAGAGAGCAAAAATAAAACTTAGGAGGGAATCATCTTGAGCAAACCGCTGGTGCTGACCTGCGACATCGGCACACAGAGCGCACGCGCCCTGCTC
>CAKTNQ010000081.1:0-3685 GCA_934589185.1 uncultured Oscillospiraceae bacterium
CGGCAACGTCAAGCCGGTCGATGAATACAAGCGCGCCGGCTTTGACATGTTCGACGAGATGGTCAACGGCATCCAGAGCGAAACGGTGCGCCGTCTGTTCACGGTGCGCGTGCGCCGCGAGCAGAAGCTCGAGCGCAAGACCGTCGCCCGCGGCGCTGCGACGAACGCCGGCGGGGACGACAGCGAGAAGAAGCGCCCCGTCCGCCGCGTCAAGAAGCCTGGCCGCAACGACCCGTGCCCGTGCGGCAAGCTGCGCCCGAACGGCCTGCCCATGAAGTATAAGGACTGCTGCGGCAAGAATGCATAACGAAGTCTCTTTCCCGCTGCACGCTGAGCGCGGCGCAGCGTACCTGACCGCACCGAACATCGCGGCGCGCCACGCCTTTTCCACCCGCCTCGGCGGCGTGAGCACCGGCGTGCTCGAGAGCCTGAATCTCAGCGTCCGCCGCGGCGACACGCCGGAAAACGTGCGTGAAAACTGGCGGCGCCTCGGCGCGGCCGCCGGGCTGGATCTGACACGCGCGGTGTATGCGCAGCAGGTCCACAGCGCGGAGGTGCGCATCGCGCACGCGGCCGACGCGCAGCCGCCGGAGTTGGAACCCCGCTTTACCTGCGATGGCTTTGTCACGAACGAACCGGGCGTCCCGCTCGTGGTCTTTATGGCCGACTGCCTGCCCGCGCTGCTGCACGACCCCGTTGCCGGGGTCATCGGCGCGGTGCACTGCGGCTGGCGCGGCTCGGTGGCCGATATTCTCGGCGCCGCCGTCGCGCAGATGTGCGCCCTCGGTGCGCACCCGGCGGACATCCGCGCCGCCATCGGCCCCGGCATCGGCGCGTGCTGCTTCGAGGTCGGACCCGAGGTCGTGGCCGCGGCCGAAGCGCTGCTGCACGAGCCGCTCGGCGCGCTCGTGCGCCCGCGCGCGGACGGCAAGGCCCTGCTCGATCTCAAGGGCGTCAACGCCCGGCGGCTTGCGCAGCTTGGCGTCCCGGCGGGACAGATCGCCGTGTCGGACGCCTGCACCATGTGCCGGCCGGACGTGTTCTGGTCGCACCGCGCGACCAATGGGCAGCGCGGCGTGCAGGCCGCCGTCATCACCCTGTGACCCAAGGGGGGCAGACCATGAAACATTTGCACCTGACCCGCGTGCTCGCGTTCGCGCTTGCGCTCGTGCTGCTGCTCGGCTGCACGGCCTGCGGCAAAAAGGCCGCGGACGACACCGGCGACACCGTCGGCCAGAAGGACACGCAGACCGCCGTTGAGCTCGACGGCAAGTTCACGCTCAACTACAGCGCGTCCGCCGGCATGAACCCTTACAAGACGCAAAATTCCGATAACCTCGCCGTCTGCGGCCTCGTGTATGAGACGCTCACGGAGCTTACCGACGCCTTTGAGGCCGAGCCCGGCCTGTTCACCGCGTGGAGCAGCGACGACGGCGAGACCTGGACCTTCACCGTCAATACCGACCGCACCTTCCACGACGGCCACCAGCTCAATGCGCAGGACGCGGCCTATACCATCCAGACCGCCGCGGCATCGGCCCTGTATGCCGGCCGCCTGAGCGCCGTCAAGGACGTCAAGGACAACGACGACGGCACCGTCACGGTCACGCTCTCGCGCGCGAACACGCAGTTTCCCGCGCTGCTGAACATTCCGGTCATCGAAAACGACGCGGCCGACAGCACCTACCCCAGCGGTACGGGGCTGTATCAGTTCGCGTCTGACCACCAGAGTCTCACGGTCTATTCCGGCCACCCGGATGCGGACAAGGCCCCCGCCGACGCGATCTATCTCATGGAGTGCAAGTCGGTCGAGGAGATCGTCTCCGCGTTTGATGACGGCCAGCTCGACCTTGCGCTCAGCGACCCCAGCTCCGGCACGGACCTGAGCTTTTCGAGCCTGAACGACCAGCGCCAGTATGCCACGACGAACCTGCAGTATGTTGGCTTCAACACCAACAGCAGCTTTTTCATGACGGCGCGCTACCGTCAGCCGTTCAATTACGTCATTGACCGCACGTTCGCCGTTGCGCTGCTGCACGACTGCGCCGTCGCCACCGCGCTGCCCGTCCACCCGGCGAGCACACTCTATGACAACACCCTCAACGAGTCGCTGGCCTATGACCTCGACAAGGCGAAGAAGCTGCTTGACGAGCTGAAGATCGTCGACTATGACGGTGACGGCGAGCGCGAGTACATTCCCGACGGGCAGTCTCCGCTCGACATCAGCCTCTCGCTCATCGTCTATGCCGACAGCACGGCCAAGGTCAGCATGGCCAACAAGATCGCGGCCGACCTCACGAGCATCGGCATCCCCGTGAAAGTGCGCGAGCTCAGCTGGGACAACTATCAGGACGCGCTCAAGGGCGGGAAATATGATATGTATTACGGCGAGGTCGCCCTCCCGGCGGACTTCGACCTCTCGGCCCTGCTCAAGGCCGGCGGCTCGCTCAATTACGGCGGCATCACGACCGGCACCTATGCCGATGTCATCAACGCCTACCTCGCCGCCTCGGACGCCGACCGCGCCGCGGCCTGCCGCACCATGCTCCAGACCATCTCGGACACCGCGCCCATCGTGCCCGTCTGCTTTGAAAAGCACTGCCTGTATGTGCACCGCGGCGCCGTCGGCGGCTTCGCCCCGACGAAGTACAACATTTTCCGCAACATCACGGATTGGAAGATCAATAACGCATGAAACAAGCGTGGATCGCGCGCGCCAAGCGCTTTGCCACCTATGCGCTCGTCGGCTGCTTCGATACGGGCATGGACTGGGTGGCGTTCACAACCGCACATGAGCTGCTGCATTTCACGCCCCTGATCTGCCAGGCAATCGGCTACATCGTCGGCACGGTCTGCAGCTATTTTCTCAACGGCCGCATCACCTTCCGCGACGGGCACATCGCCCGCTGGCGGCAGTGCCTGCGCTTCGTGGTGTGGAACGTGGTGTCCCTCGGCGTGAGCGAGCTGATGATCGGCCTGCTGACGCACTTCGGCCTCAACCCGTATATCGCCAAGGTCGGCGTCACGCTCGAGGTCGCGCTGTTTAACTACTTCGGCTATAAGTATATTGTGTTCGCAGTCCCCAAACAAACGGAAGGAGAGCAGGATCATGACAGATCGTCAACTGATTAACCTGGCCGAGCAGGCCTCCCGCAATGCCTATGTCCCGTATTCGCACTTCGCCGTCGGCGCCGCACTCGAGTGCCGCGACGGTACGGTCTTTACCGGCTGCAACATTGAAAACGCTGCACTCGGCAGCACCATCTGCGCCGAGCGCACCGCCGCCTGCAAGGCCATCAGTGAGGGCCGCCGCGACTTTGTGCGCATCGCCGTCTACGGCGACGGCGAGCACTATTGCTACCCCTGCGGCGCGTGCCGGCAGTTTCTGGCCGAGTTTGCGCCTGATATGGAGGTCCTGTCCGCCATGGGCGGCGGCCGCTATGTCAGCAACCGCCTGAGCGAGCTCATGCCCTATACCTTTAATTATTAAGGTATCCGCCATGGAACTCGAACAACTGCGCATCTTCTGCACCGTTGCCGCCTGTCGCAGCTTCACCCGCGCGGCAAAGCAGCTCTTTGTCAGCCATTCGACCACCAGCCGCGCCGTCTCCGCCCTCGAGCGGGAGCTCGGCGTGCCGCTGCTCGCGCGCGACCGGCATACCGTCGCGCTCACGCCCGCCGGGCA
>CAKTNQ010000082.1:0-3567 GCA_934589185.1 uncultured Oscillospiraceae bacterium
GCGCAGATCGCGGCGTTTCGCGCGGGCGGGCCGTTCGACCCGGAGTGCAACGTGCAGTTCGGCGAGGGCGGCGCGGGCACGTTCTCCGACGGCAAGCTCAACACCGGCACGCACGACGCGCGCATCGGCTTCGTGCTCGCGGAGTTCGCGGCGCACGGCGCGCCGGAGCACATTACCTACGACGCCAAGCCCCACATCGGCACGGACGTGCTCGTCGAGGTCGTGCAGAACCTCCGGCGCGAGATCATCGACCGCGGCGGCGAGGTGCGCTTCGGCCACCGCGTGACGGGGCTGTCCACGGAGGGCGGACACATCGCGGCGCTGACCGTGGCCGGGCCGGAGGGGGACTACACGCTCCCGGCGCGGCAGGTCATCCTCGCGATCGGCCACAGCGCGCGCGACACGTTTGAAATGCTGCACGCGCAGGGCGTGCCGATGGAGCCGAAGCCGTTCAGTATGGGCGTGCGCATCGAGCACCGGCAGAAGGATATCAGCGCCGCGCAGTACGGCGCGGCGGCGGAGCGTCTGCCGGCGGCGGACTATTCCCTCTCCTGCCACCTGCCGGACGGGTCGAGCGCGTACACGTTCTGCATGTGCCCGGGCGGCGAGGTGTTCGCCGCCGCGTCGGAGCAGGGCGGTGTGTGCACCAACGGCATGAGCAATTCCCGCCGCGACGGGGAAAACGCCAACGCCGCCGTGCTTGTGACGCTGCGGCCGGAGGACTTTCCGGACCAGAGCACCCTCGGCGGCATGTACTGGCAGCGCAGCATCGAGCAGCGCGCCTATGCGTGCGGCGGCGGCAATTACCACGCCCCGGCGCAGCTGGCGGGCGACTTTCTCTCCGGGCGCGCAAGCACCGGCCCCGGCCGCGTGCAGCCGACGTACCGCCCCGGCGTGACGTGGTGCGACCTGCACGACGTGCTGCCCAAGCGCATCACGGACACGCTCGCGCAGGCGCTGCCCGCTTTCGGCAAAAAGCTGCGCGGCTTTGACGACCCGGACGCCGTGCTCACAGCGCCCGAGACCCGCTCGAGCAGCCCCGTGCGCATCGTGCGCGGGGACGACCGGTGCAGCACCGGCGTGCCCGGACTCTACCCCTGCGGCGAGGGCGCGGGCTACGCCGGCGGCATCACGAGCGCCGCCGTGGACGGGCTGCGCTGCGCCGAGTGCGTGATTCAGGCGCTGCAAAACGAGGCATGACCTGTGCCGAACGGCACACCTATCATATAAGGAGGTTTCCACGATGAAAAACGAAGCGTTTGCCCCCACGCCGGAGCTGCTGGCCAAGATGGACGCCTGGTGGCGCGCGGCGAATTATCTGTCCGCCTGCCAGCTCTACCTGCTCGACGACCCGCTGCTGCGCCGGCGGCTGACCGAGCGCGACATCAAGAAGAAGATCGTCGGCCACTGGGGCACCGTGCCCGGCCAGAACTTCATCTACACGCACCTCAACCGCGTCATCAACGAATACGACCTCGACATGATCTATCTCTCCGGCCCGGGCCACGGCGGCAACGCCATGGTCGCGCAGGACTATCTCGACGGCTCGTACACCGACGTGTACCCGAACATCACGCGCGACGCGGCCGGCATGCAGCGCCTGTTCAAGCAGTTTTCGTTCCCCGGCGGCATCCCGAGCCATGTCGCGCCCGAGACGCCGGGCTCCATCCACGAGGGCGGCGAGCTGGGCTACTCGCTCGCGCACGCCTTCGGCGCCGTGATGGACAACCCCGACCTCATCGCCGCCTGCGTCGTCGGCGACGGCGAGGCCGAGACCGGCCCGCTCGCCACCGCGTGGCACGGCAACAAGTTCGTCAACCCCATCACGGACGGCGCGGTGCTGCCGATCCTGCACCTCAACGGCTTCAAGATCGCCAACCCCACGCTCTTTTCCCGCATCAGCCACGAGGAGCTCGAGATGTTCTTCCGCGGCTGCGGGTGGGAGCCGCGCTTCGTCGAGGGCGACGACCCGGCCGAGATGCACGCCAAAATGGCCGAGACAATGGACTGGGCCATTGAGGAGATCCACGCCATCCAGCAGCACGCGCGCACCGCGCACGACACCACGCGCCCCTACTGGCCGATGATCGTGTTCCGCGCGCCGAAGGGCTGGACCGGCCCCAAGGAAGTGGACGGCAGGCAGGTGGAGGGGTCGTTTCGCGCGCACCAGGTGCCGATCGCGATGGACAAGCCCGAGCACCTCGTGCAGCTCGAGGAGTGGCTGCGCAGCTACCACCCCGAGGAGCTCTTTGACGACAACGGCACGCTCATCCCCGAGCTGCAGGCGCTTGCGCCGAAGGGACAGCGCCGCATGGGCGCGAACCCCCACGCCAACGGCGGATTGCTGCTGCGCGAGCTGCGCATGCCGGACTTCCGCACGTATGAGCAGCCCGTGCCGGCGCCCGGCGCCGTCGAGGCGCAGGACATGACCGTGCTCGGCGCGTTCGTGCGCGACATCATGCGCGAGAACATGGACGCGCGCAACTTCCGCATCTTCGCCCCCGACGAGACGGCCTCCAACCGCCTGAGTCCGGTGTTCGAGGTCACGGGCCGCCGCTGGGTCGCCGAGGCGACCGACAACGACGAGTTCCTCGACCCCGACGGCCGCGTCATGGACTCCATGCTCTCGGAGCACATGTGCGAGGGCTGGCTCGAGGGCTACCTGCTCACCGGCCGCCACGGCTTTTTCAACAGCTACGAGGCCTTCATCCGCATCGTGGACTCCATGGTCGCGCAGCACGCCAAGTGGCTGAAAGTCTGCAACCAGCTGCCCTGGCGGCAGGACATCGCCTCGCTCAACTACGTGCTCGCCTCGAACGTGTGGCAGCAGGACCACAACGGCTTCACGCACCAAGACCCCGGCTTCCTCGACCACGTGTCGAATAAAAAGGCCGACGTCGTGCGCATCTATCTGCCGCCGGACGCAAACTGCCTCCTGAGCTGCTTTGACCACTGCATCCGCAGCCGGAACTATATCAACGTCATCGTGGCCTCCAAGCATCCGCGGCCGCAGTGGCTGACCATGGAGCAGGCCGTGCGCCACTGCACGCAGGGCGTGAGCATCTGGGAGTGGGCCAGCAGCGACCAGGGCGCGGAGCCCGACGTCGTCATGGCCTGCTGCGGCGACACGCCGACGCTCGAGACGCTCGCCGCCGTGACCATCCTGCGCGAGAAGCTGCCGGAGGTGCGCGTGCGCGTCGTGAACGTAGTCGACCTCATGAAGCTCCAGCCGCATTCCGACCACCCGCACGGCCTCACGGACGAGGACTACGATCTCATCTTCACGAAGGACAAGCCCGTCATCTTCGCCTTCCACGGCTACCCGAAGCTCATCCACGAGCTGACGTACACCCGCCGCAACCAGAACATGTTCGTCTGCGGCTACGTCGAGGAGGGCACGATCACGACGCCGTTTGACATGCGCGTGCTCAATGAGCTCGACCGCTTCCACCTCGTCATCGACGTCATCAAGCGCCTGCCCCAGCTCGGCAACCGCGGCGCCTACGCCGTGCAGCAGATGCGCGACAAGCTCGTCGAGCACCGGCAGTACATCGCCGCGCACGGCGT
>CAKTNQ010000083.1:0-3498 GCA_934589185.1 uncultured Oscillospiraceae bacterium
GTCGGCGTGATCGGGTTTGTCGGCTTCGCCGCGACCTTCACGATCTACTTCTTCAACCTGGAGAACAAGCTGATCTATTACGTGGTGCGTCCGCTCCTGAACAAGCACTACGATTCTCAGGTGCGCGATAAGCGTATCGTCTGAGTTTTCCGCAAATCGCATAAATCGAAACCCCGCTGCCGAAGCAGCGGGGTTTTTGCGTGTGCCTGCGGCACACGCTCCACAGAGGACCGCTTCGCTGGGTCCTCTGTGGAAGAGATCGCAGCTCGCTGCAGCGCACGCATTGTACACCAAAGGCGCCCAATGCGCACGTTTGCGAGCCGAGCGGTATTTTCTCCGCCGTACACGCCGCCGGAGAAAATGATTGAAATTTCTTTGCGTCTGCGGACGCAAACTCTGCGAGGCTTTGTGATGTCACAATGCCGCAGGGCGCGAAAAAGCCCGCGTGCACTGCACGCGGGCTTTTTTTCGCGAAGGTCGTAAGTCCGATCTTACTTGATGCCGTACTTCTTGTTGAACTTATCCACACGGCCGCTGGTGTCGACGAGCTTCTGCTTGCCGGTGTAGAACGGGTGGCACTTGGAGCAGATCTCGATGGAGATGTTCTGCTTCGTGGAGCGGGTCTCGTACACGGCGCCGCAGGCGCAGCGGATCGTGGTCGGCTGGTAATTCGGATGGATACCGTCTTTCATAGTCATTCACCTCATAATAGGCTGTCTTGAGCACGGGCTGGTCCGTGGTTACAAAACGCAACCTGAATTCTAGCATACCGGTGACAAAATTGCAAGCGATTTTCGGATTTTTTTACGTGTCCGCCTCCGGCACGTCGCTGGTCTGCCCGCAGTGCAGAAAATACAGCACGCGGCGGCAGACCGGCCGCCCGGTGATGCGCGCCATGGCCCCGGCGTAGGCGCGCAGCTGCGCAGCATAGTACGCCGTACGCGCCGGCACGCCCTCGGGGCGGATGCGGTCGGTCTTATAGTCCACGATGACGAGGCCGTCCGGTGTCTCGAACCACGCGTCCACCACGCCCTGCAGCAGCACCTGCTCGTCCCCGGCGCCGGGGAAGAACGTCTCCGCCGGGCATAGGAGCGAAAAGCGAAACTCGCGCCGCAGCGTGCCCGCTGACTCCGCCGCTGCGAGCTGCGCGCCGAGCGGTGTGCGCATCAGCCGCAGGAGCGAGGCCGTGTCCACGGCCTGCGCCTCGCGCGCCGTGAGTTCACCGCGCGCGGTCAACGTTTCTACCTGCGCGCGGATGCCCTCCGGCGTGCGCGCGTCGGCAAAGTGCAGGTATTGCAGGATGCGGTGCGTGGCCGTGCCGCGCTCGGCGGCGGTGAGCTTGCGCGTGCGCGCCGAGAAGTCCGGCCGGCGGAAGGTCTGCGTGCGCGGCGCGCCTGCCAGCAGCGGTGCGCCGGCGTCCTCGGGCGGCGCGTCCTCTGCCTCCAGCCGCTTGAGCTCCGTCGCCGTCACCTTCGACGGCAGGTCGATCGCCTGCGCGTGCCCATAGCGGAACGTGAGCGCGCGCTCGAGCTGCGCCAGCAGGGCGGGGTCCGGCTCCGGCAGCGCGGGTTCGGTCTCCGCTTGCGCGCTTCCGGCCGCGGCGTCCGGCTTCAGATAGACATAGTTCCGGCGCAGGTAGCGCTCGTCCCGGTCGAGCAGCGCGCTCTGCAGCAGCCAGAACAGGGGGCTTGCCATGCCGCGCAGCAGCTCCGGCGGGAGCGGCGCGCGCGCCGTGGCGTCCAGCCAGCCGGCCGTTTTGGCGATGCTGTGCGTGGTGCCCGTGATGACGAGCCGCTCCTTTGCACGCGTCATGGCCACGTACAGCAGGCGCATTTCCTCCGAGAGCGTCTCGGTCAGCAGCTGCGCCGCGATCGCCTGCCGCGCGATGGTCGGGTATTCCACGCCGTGCTCCAGATCCGTGCACTTCGGCCCCAGACCGAGCGCCGGGTGCACGAGCACGCTTGTGCGCGCATCGGATTTGTTGAACAGGCGCGCCGTGTCGCACAAGAACACGAACGGGAACTCCAGCCCCTTGGATTTGTGGATGCTCAGGATGCGCACGCTGCGGCTCTCGCCGCCGGGAGCAGCGGGCTCCACACCCTCGGTCTCCTGCCGCTGCATCCAGAGCAGGAAGCGGTGCAGCCCGCGCGCACCCGTCTGTTCAAACTGCTGCGCCAGATCGAGCAGGAGCAGCACATTGCGCCGCCGCAGCTCGCCGTCCGGCATCGCGCTCGTGAGCGCCATGACGGCGCGGTCGTCCACGACGTGCCACAAAAACTCGCCCAGCGGCAGCTCGATCGACAGCGCGCGGTAGCGCGCGAGCACGTCGAGAAAGTCCCGGCAGTCGTCGCGCGTCTCTGCGGCGAGCGTGACCGCGGTGTAAAAATCGTGCTCGCGGTCGCACGTGCGCACGGCGGCCAGATCGTCCGCCGTCAGGCCGAACAGCGGCGAGCGCAGCGCCGCGATGAGCGGCACGTCCTGGTGCGGATTGTCCACCACTGCCAGCAGCGAGCGCAGCACCGACACCTCCTCGGACGTGTAGAACCCGCCGCTCGTCTCCGCCGACACGGGGATGCCGTGCGCCTCGAGCGCGGCGCGGTACACGGGGCCGATGCTGTTGGCGCTGCGCAGCAGGATGACCACGTCGCCATAGTGCGCGGGGCGCTCGGCGCCGTTTTCCCACACGGCCGCGCCGCCGTCGATGAGCGCGCGGATGCGCCGCGCAACGTAGTCCGCCTCCAGCGCGGCCTTTTCCGGCGTGGGCGCATCGTCGTCCGCGTCCGGCAGCTCGAGCACGGCAAGCTCCGGCCGCTCGCCGTCGTCCGGATAGCTTGCTCCGGCACGTAGGCGGGCCGCGTCGTCATAGTCCAGCTCGCCGAGGGCGCGGGACATGATGTTGGAAAAGACGTGGTTGGCGCCGGCCAGCACCGCGCGGCGGGAGCGGAAATTCTCCCGCAGGAGGATGCGCCGCGGCGCACCGGGCGCGGCCGCGCGGAAGTCTGCAAAGCGCGCGTATTTCTCGAGGAAGATCGTGGGGTCGGCGAGACGGAAGCGGTAGATCGACTGCTTGACGTCGCCGACGAAAAAGAGGTTGCTGCCCCCGCGCGACACGGCGCGGAAGATGAGGTCCTGCACCTCTGACACGTCCTGATATTCATCGACCATGATCTCGGTGTAGCGCCCCGAGAGCTGGCGCGCCAGCTCCGTCGGCGCGCCGTCATCGTCCGTGAGCAGCTGCGCGGTCATGTGCTCGAGGTCGGAGAAGTCCACGAGGCTGCGCCGCCGCTTTTCGGCGGCGTAGGCCGCGCCGAAGTCCAGCGTCAGCGCCAGCAGTGCTTGCATGGCCGGGGCGGTCGTGTGCAGGTCGGCGAGCGCCTGCGTGGATGGGATGTTGATCTGCTTTTGCAGCGTCTGGATGGCTTTTTTCGCCGCGTCGCGCTGCGCCTTGACGCGGTCGCGCACGTCCGGGTCCGGCGGCTTGCGCGTGCTGCCGAGGCG
>CAKTNQ010000084.1:0-3467 GCA_934589185.1 uncultured Oscillospiraceae bacterium
ATGGCCGCTCCGCGCAACGACAATGTCAAGGAGAAGATCCTCGACGCCGCGACCGGCCTGTTGGACACGCAGACGTTTGCCGACATCTCGCTGGCCGAGATCGCCGCGGCAGCCGGCGTGTCCAAGGGGACGCTCTATTACTATTATAAAAATAAAACGGATATCCTTTTTGACCTCACCAACCGCTACCTTGACCGCCAGTGGGACGAGCTGATCGCCTGGACGGGCAACAAGGACAAGGACACATCCGTGCATCGGCTGGTGAAGTACGTCGTCGAGCGCAACACCGCCTCCGCCGGCATGCGCCTGCACCTGATCCACGCCGCCATGCTCGGCGACGAGGCGCTGCGCGCCAAGCTCATCGACCGCTACGCCGCCTTCGAGCGGCTCATCGCCGAGAAGATCGCCGAGCGCACCGATGTCGTCTCCGCCGACTATCTCTCGCAGCTGATTCTGCTCGCGTCCGACGGCATGATCGTGCAGGAGGCGCTGCGCAACGACAATTTTGACGCCGCCGCCTTCGTGCACCAGAGCGAGGCGTATCTGCGCGTTTTGCGCCCCGCTGACCGGAATTGAGCGCTGATTTTCAACAAATGTGTCGAAAGTCACCCTCTTGTCCGGATTTGTGAAAGAATTAGCGTGTTGGCGGTTGACACCGCACGGAACACGTGATATTTTGAAAAGGACCAGGTGGTAGAGCAAGCGCCTGCTCGTACCGCCACGGTGCCGGGGAGCACCGAAATTGTTTTTTCGTATGTCGAAGGCGCCGGAATGCACCTGCATCCCGACGCCTTTTTACATAGCTGCAATGGGAATTATTTTGAAAGAAGGGACAATATGAAAGACCTGAAACATCTGATTTTCTTCGAAAATCTCCTGCAGGACGCGCAGAATGAGCTCGTCACGCAGGCGGTCAACGACGGGAAAATCGCCCTCGGGTACAACTGCTATTACATCCCCGAGGTTCTGCTCAATCTGCCGGGCTGCTTCTCGAGCCGTCTGCGCGCACCGCGCTGCGAGTCGACCGACATTGCGACCTACTACATGACCAGCCGTACCTGCCCGTATGTCCGCTCCATCCTCGAGCGCGCCGTTGAGGGCGGCTACAACTATCTGGGTGCTCTGTTCGGCGCCGAGTGCTGTGCTGCCATGGAGCGTATGGAAGAGCACTTCTTCCTGCTCAACCCCGTCAAGAACGATCGCTTCTTCGTCACCCAGATCGATCCCCCGCTCAAGGGCGACAAGACGAACCTTACATACTACAAGGGCCAGCTCCAGCTCAAGGTCGTCGATCAGCTCGCCAAGCGCTACGGCATCGACGTGTCCGACGCCGCCATGCGTGAGGCCATCGACAAGTTCAACGAGCTGTGCGATGTCATCACCGAGATCGGCAACTTCCGCAAGCTGCCCAACCCGCCCATTACCGGCTATGAGTTCCATGTCATCCAGCTCGTGAGCGAGGTCTGCCCGCACGAGCTGATCCTCCCGTACCTGAAGGAGACGCTCGCCGAGATCAAAAAGCGCAAGCCCGAGCCGGAGTTCCCGTTCCGCGCGCGCGTCGTGGTCGCCGGCTCCGAGATCGACGATCCCGAGTTCACGAAGCTCCTCGAGGGCTGCGGCGCCATGGTCGTGGCCGACCGCTACTGCTTCGGCAGCTTCCCGAGCCGTGAGCGCATCGAGATCCAGGACGGCGAGACCGCGTTCGACGCCATCTGCCGCCACTACCTGCACTGGAACCAGTGCGCCCGCTTCATGGACGGCATGAAGATCGACCAGCGCCATGATGAGGTCAAGCGCCTCGTCGACGAGTTCCATGCCGACGGCGTGATCTACGAGAACATGAAGTTCTGCGAGTTCTGGAGCTATGAGAAGGTGCTCGCTTCCCATATCCTGACCGAGGAGATGGGCGTGCCGTGCTGCACGATTGAGAAGGAATACGCGCTCGGCTCCATCGGCCAGCTCCGTACCCGTTTCCAGGCCTTCGTCGAGAGCCTGGAAATCAAGAAAATCAATTCTTGACACAGGAGGGGAACGAAAACTATGAATTGCCCTGTTACGAAATTTATTGACTCCAAGATGCAGAAGTTCGACCCCATCTGGAGAGCGGAAAACGGCCTGGGCGGTCAGCGCAGCCGTTACTATGACAAGACCGGCGTCGCCAAGTACCGCGAGTGGCGCGGCGTGCACGACACGCTCGTCGACTACGGCGCATGGCTCAAAAACCTCAGCGCCATGGCCAAGATGGTCGCTTCCGCGCCGATCCCGTGCCTGAAGGGCTTCTGGGAATACCGCTGGATGGGTTCCTACCTCGGCACGTTCATGTTCATCGACCGCCTGTTTGAGGGCTATCGCGGCCCCGAGCTCAAGATCGCGCACATGCATATGTACGCCATCGTGCAGAGCCTGACCAAGCGCATCGCCTACATCCTCTCGCATGACCGCCGCCTCGGCGCCAGCGAGGAGAAGAGCAGCAAGCTCGTGCCCATCGACGAGGTGCTGCCCGAGCTGTTCATGACCGGCTTCCCGGATCTGTACCCGGTGCCGCTGCAGACGCTGCCGGAGTTCATCATCTGCGATGTTGACCAGCACATCGAGCCGTACTACATCGACGTGGCCGAGTCCTTCGGCCTGCCGGCCGACGTGTGCTCCCGCTGCGCGGCGGAGACCGGCGTCGCCCTCGACGACGCATTTCCGCTCGTCGGCAAGGCGGTCGTCACCACGAACATGCCCTGCAACGCCTCCGAGGCGACGTCCATGTTCCAGCGCCGCCGCATCGGCCTGCCCGACTATCAGGCGACCCTCGCCATGATCCACAACGAGCCTGCGGCGCTGCCGTTCTCCCGCAAGATCATGGAAGAGACCATCGCCTTCATCGAAGAGCACTACGACACGAAGTTCAACTGGAAGACGTTCTTCAAGGGTGCCAAGCGCATGAACGAGCAGAACCAGATCGAGCTTGAGAAGTGGGACTACTTCAAGACGCCGTACTCCCCGCTCGTTGGCATCGCCGAGACGCTCTACAAGCTCTATGAGTGGCAGTCCGTCAACGGCACCGACCCGTACTACAACAAGATCGACCGCAAGGTCATCAAGATCATGCGCAAGGCTTACAAGGATAAGTACGAGCCGTTCGGCGGCAAGACCCGCCACCGCGCGTTCCTGTGGGGCCCCTCCGCCGTGTATTACACCGACTTCCCGACCTGGGTGCAGAACTGCTGGGGCATCAACATCGTCCTGAACATGGACTCCACGATGGGCCACAACATGATCAACACCGAGGATCCGGACATCGCCATGGACGACCTGACCCGCCTGACCGAGAAGGCCTGCATGCGTCACATGGCCGTCGGCGGCTGGGACAACGTCAACTCCGTCTGGGAGTGGGCCACGAACTTCAACTGCGACATGGTGCTCATGAACGACAACATCGCCTGCAAGGGCATGCTCGGCGTGCACGCCATGATGGA
>CAKTNQ010000085.1:0-3411 GCA_934589185.1 uncultured Oscillospiraceae bacterium
ACCTGACCGGCAGCGGCATCGTCCCCGTGGCGATGGACGGCTGGACGGAAAGCGAGCAGTGGCGGCTGTTCCGCTCGTCCAATTCCCGCGTGATCAGCCACGAGAACCTGCTCGTGACCCGTCCCGCGGAGGACAAGACCATCACGATCCGCAGTGAGCTCTCGAGCGAGACGCTCGGCAAGTACGCCGCACGTTATCCGGACAACGCGGACTTCCAGGCGCTGAGCCGTCAGGCGGTGTCCGCGAAGGTCACGGTCGTCGGCACGAACACGCCCATCCGCGCCCAGCTGCAGGCAAAGCTGGACGGCGGCTTCGCGGCGGCCGGCCTGCGTGATGCCTACACCGGCAGCGCGCTCACGCTCAGCGACGGCAAGTATCTGACCACGGAGGATATTCTCTTCCCGACTATGCAGGACTTTGGTGTTGACGGCAGAAACTGCACCGTCACCGTCACCAGCAGCGATCCGGAGACGCTCGCTGCCCCAGACCTGAACGACACCGTCTGTGCGGCCGTCTGGCGCCCGCTGCCCGGCGCGGCGGCAAAGGACGTCACCGTGACGGTGACGCTCACGGATACGGCCACCGGCGTGGCGGCGGAGCGCAGCTTTGTTGTCACTGTTCAGCCGCTCACGCAGGCGGAGATCGACGCGGAGCTCGCGCTCATGGTGCAGGTCAAGGCGCACTACTTTGACGGCATCCGCAACCAGAACACCGACCCCGGGAACGTGACGACTGACCTGCACGCCTTCCAGGAGGCGTATCTGGACGCAGACGGCCAGCTCGTCTGGGCCTACGACAGCAAGGATGTCACCGGCAGCGGCATCATCCCTGCGGAGATGGACAACTGGCAGTCGGTCAAGCAGTGGAGCCGCTTCCGCTCGTCCGACCCGGCTGTGATCAGCCATGAGAACCTGTCCGTGACCCGCGCGGCGGAGGACACGGTCGTTACCATTTTCAGCGAACTCACCAGTGAGCGGCTGGGCAAATACGCCGCGCACTATCCGGACAATGCCGAGCTCCAGAAGCTGAGCCGTCAGGCAGTGTCCGTGGAGCTGACGGTCACCGGCACGACGCCGGTAGAGCCGACGCCCGTGGAGCCGACGCCGGTAGAGCCGACGCCTGTAGAGCCGACGCCCGTGGAGCCGACGCCAGTAGAGCCGACGCCCGTAGAGCCGACGCCTGTAGAGCCGACGCCCGTGGAACCGACGCCGGTAGAGCCGACACCTGTGGAGCCGACGCCTGTAGAGCCGACGCCTGTGGAGCCGACACCCGTGGAGCCGACGCCCGTGGAACCGACGCCGGTAGAGCCGACGCCTGTGGAGCCGACGCCTGTAAAGCCGACGCCGGTAGAGCCGACGCCTGTGGAGCCGACGCCTGTGGAGCCGACGCCTGTGGAGCCGACGCCTGTGGAGCCGACGCCCGTAGAGCCGACGCCTGTGGAGCCGACACCGGTGGAGCCGACACCTGTAGAGCCGACACCTGTGGAGCCGACGCCGGTGGACCCGGATCCCGAGACGATCACGGTCACGTTCCAGCTGCACACGGATACCGATGCCTGGATTCTGCCGACTGTGGTTCGTGATCTGCCCGAGGGCACGACGGCATTTGAAGTGTTCAAGCAGGTGCTTGCCGCCAACGGCTATACGTATGATGCCAAGGGCAGCTATGTCAGGGCGGTCATCGCGCCGGACGGCACGAAGGTGGCCGAGCTGAGTAAGGGTCAGTATTCCGGTTGGATGTACCGCGTCAACGGCGAGTTCCCGGACACCTACATGGGTGCGTATGAGCTCGAAGACGGTGATGTGATCGAGGTGTTCTTCACCGCGGATTACACGAAAGAGACCGGTGCGTTTCTGCCGTTCGTGGACGTGACGAACCACTGGGCCTACACGGACATCAAGCGCGTGTACAACCGCGGTTGGATGGTCGGCGAGAGCGCGACGATCTTTGCGCCGGATCAGGACCTGACCCGCGCAATGCTCGCGGTCATCCTCTACGCGATGGCGGGCGAGCCGGAAGTCACGGCGGCCAATCCGTTCTCGGATGTGCCGGCCGGCGAGTGGTATACGGACGCTGTCATCTGGGCGGCGGCAAACGGCATCGTCGTCGGCTGCGGCGACGGGACATTCCGGCCCGAGATGGCTGTTACGCGCGCGCAGGCCGCGGTCATGCTCTGCGGCTATGCGGCCTTTGCCGGCCGGGACGTGACGGCGCGCGCCGACCTCTCCGCCTTTGGCGACGCGGCGGACATTCCGGCCTGGGCGCAGGCCGAGATGCAGTGGGCCAACGCGGAGAAGCTCATCCTCGGCCGCGACGGCAAGCTGCTCGCGCCGAACGCCGCGGCGACCCGCGCCGAGATGGCCTCCATCCTCAGCGGCTACGCGGCTGCATAAGCGCAAGCCGGAAAGACAGAAAAACACCATCATCATAAGCAATGCCCCCGGACATGTGTCCGGGGGCATTTTTGCTTGTAAAAGCGTCGCTGCGGGGCAATGCGGCAGAGCAGCGGGGGGAGCTCGAGGGGGCGAAGTGCCCGCCTCGAATGAAATGCGCATCAAAAGCCTGATCTATCAGGGTTTTGCAATGCCCCCGGACGGTTGTCCGGGGGCATTTTTGCGCTTTTGGGAAAGAAGAGGGAAGGGATTCTTTTATTTTTTTGTGCCGCAGACCTGATACATCCGGTCGTCCGAGATGACGACGTCCACGTCGAAATACGGGGCCATGAGCGCGGCGAGCTCCGCCTCGCTCATCAGCGAGACGGAGACCGTGCTGGCCGAGCCCGCGTGGTGCCGGTCGAGCATGGCGCGGCTCATGCCGTGCGCGATGGACAGGCAGCCGCCGGTTTTGAGCAGTGTTGCCAGGTGCGCGATCAGGCGCGCCGGGTCGGGGAAGTGCGGGAAGGCGTTGTAGACCATGCAGCAGTCAAACAGCTGCGGGAGCGGTACGGTCTCAATGTCGCCGCAGAGCACGGTCACGCGCGCATCCGGGAACTTTTCGGCGGCGCGCCGGGCCATTTCCGGGGCAATGTCCACACCGGTGACGCTGTGCACGTCCCGCGCCAGATAGTCCGGGAAAAGTACGCCCGTGCCGCAGGCTACGTCGAGCACGTCCACGCCCGCGCGGATGCCGGCGTTGTCGAGGATGGTGCGGATGACCGGCTCATTGCGGATCATTTCCGCGTCCCAGTTCGGGGCGCAGCGGTCAAAAAACGAAATGACGTCCTTCTGATCAATCATGCTCGGGTACCTCTTTCGGATAGCGCTCGGGAATGAGGCGCGCCTTCATGAGCGCGAACACGATGCTCGGGATGAACACGAGCTGGATGACGGTGCCCGGCCAGCTCTTGACGACGGAGCCCGCGACCCACGTGGCCATGGAGTAGCTGCCGCGCGCGAAGATGAGCGCATTGAC
>CAKTNQ010000086.1:0-3400 GCA_934589185.1 uncultured Oscillospiraceae bacterium
CGTGCCGTCCATGCGGGCGACGACGCTCGTCTCCATCTTCATGGCCTCGATCACGGCGAGCACGTCGTTGACCTTGACCTGGTCGCCGGGCTTGACGTTGACCTTCGACACCATGCCCGGGATGGACGCGCCGGCCTGGCTCTTGTCGTTCGGGTCGGCCATGACGACGGTCTTGGCCGTGTCGGCCGCGGTCGGGTCGGGCACGGCGACCTCGCGGCGCATGCCGTTGAGCTCGAACTGCACGTTGCGCGTGCCGTCGTCGTTGCGGTCGCCGAGGCCGATGTACTTGATCATGAGGGTCTTGCCGTCCTCGATGTTGATCTTGTTCATCTCGCCGACGGCCATGCCGTTGAAGAACACGTGGCTGCCCATGCGCATGATGTAGCCGTACTCCTTGCGGTGGCGGACGTACTCCTCATAGACCTTCGGGTACATGGCGTAGGAGATGAGGGAGCGCGGTTCCTCGTAGTTCGGGTAGAACTTGACGATCTCGCGGCGCAGCTGGTCCCAGTCGGTGGGCGGCAGCAGGTCGCCGGGGCGGCCGGTGATGGGCTTCTCGCCCTTGAGCACGACGCGCTGCAGATCCTTCGGGAAGCCGCAGGGCGGCTGGCCCATCATGCCCTTGAAGTAGCTCACGACGCTGTCGGGGAAGGCGAGGTGCTCGCCCTTTTCGACGATGTTCTCGGGCGTGAGGTCGTTTTGCACCATGAAGATCGCGAGGTCGCCGACCATCTTGGACGACGGCGTGACCTTGATGATGTCGCCGAGCATGAGGTTGACGGTGCGGTACATCTCCTTGACCTCCGCGAAGCGGTGGCCGAGGCCGAGCGACTCGACCTGCGGCTGCAGGTTCGTGTACTGGCCGCCGGGGATCTCGTAGCGGTAGATATCGGTGACGGGGACCTTGAGGCCCTTGTCGAAGCTCTCGTAGCGCAGGCGCACGTCGGCCCAGTAATCGGCCAGCTCCTGCAGGCGCTGCGGGTCAAAGCCGGTGTCGCGCTCCTGACCGCGCAGGGACTCGACGACGGCGTTCATCGACGGCTGGCTCGTGAGGTTCGCGAGCGGGCCGATGGCGGTGTCGACCACGTCCACGCCGGCCTCGGCCGCCATGAGATAGGTCGCGATCTGGTTGTCGGTGGTGTTGTGCGTGTGCAGGTGGATGGGGATGCCGATCTCCTGCTTGAGGGTGCTCACGAGCTTCTTGGCGGCGTAGGGCTTGAGCAGGCCGGACATGTCCTTGATGGCCAGCATGTGGGCGCCGCGGCGCTCAAGCTCCTTGGCGAAGTTGACGTAGTACTCCAACGTGTAGCGGTCGCGCGTCGGGTCGAGGATGTCGCCGGTGTAGCACACGGTGCCCTCGAGGAACTTGCCCTGACGCAGGACCTCGTCCATGGCGGTCTCCATGTTCGGCAGCCAGTTGAGCGAGTCGAACACGCGGAACACGTCGATGCCCTCGCGGGCGGACTCGGCGATGAAGGCGCGCACGAGGTTGTCCGGATAGCTCGCGTAGCCGACGAGGTTCGAGCCGCGCAGCAGCATCTGGAACGGGATGTTCGGGATCTTCTCGCGCAGCATCTCCAGACGCTCCCACGGGGACTCGTGCAGGAAGCGGTAGGCGGTGTCGAACGTCGCGCCGCCCCACATCTCGAGCGAGAAGCAGTCGGCAAGGATGTCGGCCGTGCCGTCGGCGCCCTTGAGCATGTCGCGGGTGCGCAGGCGGGTGCTCAGCAGGGACTGGTGCGCGTCGCGCATCGTCGTGTCGGTGATGAGCAGCTTCTTCTGGCCGAGGACCCAGTCCTTGACGGCCTCGGGGCCGTCGGTGTCGAGCAGGAGCTTGAGCCCGTCCTGCTTCGAGATCTCGCGCTGCGGCTTCGGGAAGCGCGGCGTGTCGTACTGGTGGCGCTCGGCGTCGGGATTGTTGACCTGGATGTTGGCGATGTATTTGAGCACGCGGGTCGCGCGGTCGCGCGATTCGGTGAACTCGAACAGCTCCGGCGTCTCGTCGATGAACTTCGTGTGGCACTTGCCGGCGATGAACGTCGGGTGCGTGAGGATGTTCGTCACGAACGGGATGTTCGTCTTCACGCCGCGCACGTGCTCTTCATTGATGGCGCGGGTGGCCTTGCGGCAGACGGCGGGGAAGGTGCAGTCCCAGCTCGTGACCTTGACGAGCAGGGAGTCGTAGTACGGCGAGATGACCGAGCCCGTGCCGACGTTGCCGCCGTCGAGACGCACGCCGAAGCCGCCGCCGGAGCGGTAGGCCTCGATCTTGCCGTTGTCGGGCGCGAAGTTGTTGGCCGGGTCTTCGGTGGTCACGCGGCACTGGATGGCGTAGCCGTTGACCTTGAGGTTGTTCTGGTCGCCGAGACCGATCTCCGGATGGCTGATCGGCTGACCCTCGGCGATGAGGATCTGCGCGCGCACGAGGTCGATGTTCGTGACCATCTCGGTGACGGTGTGCTCGACCTGGATGCGGGGGTTCATCTCGATGAAGTAATGGTTGCCGTCGCGGTCGACGAGGAACTCCACGGTGCCGGCGTTGACATAGCCGACGGCCTCGGCGATCTTCACGGCGTCAGCGTGCAGCTGCTCGCGGATGCTCTCGGGCACGCTCCACGCGGGCGCGAACTCGACGACCTTCTGGTAGCGGCGCTGCAGCGAGCAGTCGCGCTCGCCGAGGTGGCGCACGTTGCCGTACTGGTCGGCGAGGATCTGCACCTCGATGTGCTTGGGCTGCACGAGGTACTTCTCGATGAAGATGTCGTCATTGCCGAAGGCCTTGCGTGCCTCGCTCTTGACGAGCTCGAACGCGGGGATGACGTCCTCGGGCATCTCGCACAGGCGCATGCCGCGGCCGCCGCCGCCGGCCGCCGCCTTGAGGATGACGGGGAAGCCGAAGCTGATGGCCTTCTCAAGCGCCTCCTGCCCGTCGCGCAGGGGCTCGGAGCAGCCGGGGATGACCGGCACGCCGCACTCCATGGCGATCTGCTTGGCCGAGAGCTTGTCGCCCATCTTGCCGAGCACGTCGCTCGGGGGGCCGATGAACGTGATGCCGGCCTCTTCGCAGGCGCGGGCAAAGTCCGCGTTCTCGGACAGGAAGCCGTAGCCCGGGTGGATGGCGTCGACGCCGCGGCGCTTGGCCAGGTCGATGATCTCGGGGATGTCGAGATACGCGCCCAGGGGGCTCTTGTTCTCGCCGACGAGGTAGGCCTCATCGGCACGGGTGCGGAACATGCTCAGTTCGTCTTCCTTGGAGTACATGGCCACGGTGTGGATGCCGAGGTCATAGCACGCGCGGAAGATACGCACCGCGATCTCGCCGCGGTTGGCGGCAAGGACCTTGTTGAAAACTTTTTCTGACACGGTCGTGTCTCCTTTCTGACTGCGGCGGGCCGCAGAG
>CAKTNQ010000087.1:0-3302 GCA_934589185.1 uncultured Oscillospiraceae bacterium
TCGGTCCTGCCGAGCGTGGGCATCCTGCTCGGCGTCATCGCCCTGTCCGGCAGCCTCGGCACGCCGTGGCCGTGGCTGCGCCTGTCCGTCATCGGCGCGCTGCATTATGAGACGCAGGTCGCCCAGGCTGCGGCCGAGCAGGTCGGCATGCACGCCCTGTCCGCCGCCGAGATGACGCCGCAGGGCTTCACGACGATCGCCCTGCTCATGAGCGTGTGCATCATGTGGGGCATGATACTGTCGATCTTCTTCAACAAGCGCTACCTCAAGCGCCTTGGCAACGACGGGGCCAAGTCGGCCTCCGGCGTCGGCTTCGGCGACAGCGCCATGACGGCCATGTTCATCGGCCTCGTGTGTGCGTACATCGGCAGCTACATCGGTGCGTTCGTGTCCGGTGAGGGGCTGTTCACCTGCACCGGCGACTGGACGCCGCTGATCGTCGTGGCCGTGTCGGCGGCGGTGATGGCGCTGTTCGTGTATTTGTCAGAGAAAAAGAACATGGCCTGGCTGGAGAGCTTCTCCATCGCTGGCAGTATGCTCATCGGCATGGCGGCGGCCGTGCTCGTGCGGCTGTAAGGAGGGGACATCATGAACGAAACCGAACGCAAAGCATATCTTGAGCAGTTCAACCGCCGGACGCATGTCCTCGGCCGCACCGTAAGCGCGATCACGCTCGTGCTGCTCGTCGGCGCGCCGTTTCTCATCGGCACGTTCCTCGGCGCCATGCCTGATTTGGGCGCCGTTGCCAAGGGCTTTTTGTCCGTCGGCCTCGTGTGGACGGTTAGCAGCGTGGCGGAGTTTCTCATCTACACGCCGATGCTCGGCGCCGGCGGCGGCTACCTCGCCTTCATCACCGGCAACCTCATCAATATGAAGATCCCGTGCGCGGTCAACGCGCGCGACATCGTCGGCACCAAGACCGGCACGGCTGAAAACGAGATCATCTCGACGCTCTCGATCGCGACGAGCTCGCTCGTGACCATCGTCGTGCTCGCGCTCGGCGTGGCGCTGCTCGTGCCGCTGCAGCCCGTGCTGCAGAGCCCCGTGCTCCAGCCGGCGTTTGCCAACGTCGTCCCGGCACTCTTCGGCGCGATGGCGTATCAGTATTTCCGCAAGAACGTGCAGGTCGCGGTCGCCCCGCTGGTTGTGATGAGCCTGCTGTTCATGCTCGTCCCGTCGCTGACGAGCTCCACGAGCTTCATGATTATTCCGAGCGGCGCACTGGCCATCGGCATTGCCTACGGCATGTACCGCAAGCAGAAGAAGGAGGCAGATGTCAAATGAAGTTCCGTCCCGGTTATCTCGCGCTGGCCCCGCTCGCCCCGCTGGGAGCGGCCGTGGCGCACGCTGCGCTCACACCGCGCAAAACGTCCGCCTATCAGCCGCAGCCGGATCCCGACCGCGCCATGGCCTACGCCGAGAAGCTCTCGGCCATGATCCGGTGCGACACCACGTCGCACGCCAACGTTCGCGAGCCGGAAAAGTTCGAGCGCTTCCACGCGCTGCTGGCCGAGCTCTTCCCGCTCGTGCATGAAAAGCTCGCGCGCACGGACATTGACGGAAACCTGCTCTATTACTGGCCGGGCCGGGAGCACGACCGCCCGATTGTGCTCATGAGCCATCAGGACGTCGTGCCTGCCGAGGGCATGTGGGCGCACGCGCCGTTTTCCGGCGACATTGCCGACGGCAAGGTCTGGGGCCGCGGCGCATCGGACACCAAGTGCTCGGTCATGGCGTTTTTCCAGGCGGTCGAGGAGCTGCTCGCCGCCGGATACGAGCCGGCCAACGATGTCTATATTGCCTCCTCCTGCACGGAGGAGTGGGCGGGCGACGGCGCGCCGAAGCTCGTCGCCGAGCTCCAGCGCCGCGGCGTGCGGCCGTTTCTCGTCTGCGACGAGGGCGGCGGTATCATTGCCGAGCCGATCGGCGGCATCCCCGGCAACTTTGCCATGGTCGGCGTGTTTGAAAAGGGCAAGGCGGACGTGAAGTTCACCGCCCGCAGCACCGGCGGTCACGCCAGCGCCCCGACGGCGAACACCCCCATCGCGCGCCTGTCCGCGTTCGTGACGGATGTGGAAAAGCACGCGCCGTTTCGCAAGAAGTTCCTGCCCGAGGTCACGGCCATGTTCACGCGCCTTGCGCCGTATGCGCCGTTCGGCCTGCGGCTCGTGATGGGCAACCTCTGGCTGTTTGCCCCGCTGATGAAGGCCGTGCTGCCGCGCGTGTCGGCACAGGCGGGGGCCATGCTGCGCACGACGATTGCGTTCACGATGCAGTCCGGCTCGGACGCGTACAATGTCCTGCCGCAGGAGGCGACGCTGGGCGCGAACATGCGCTTCATCCCGCACCAGGGCGAGCAGGAGAGCCTGGCCATCATCCGCCGGCTCGCCGAAAAGCACGGTCTGGAGATGGAGGTCGTGCACACGAACGACTACTCCGAGCCCGTGGACATCCACGGCGAGGCATTCCGTCAGGTGGAGCGGGTCATCGGCGAGACGTTCCCCGGTCTGCCTGTCAGCCCCTATGTCATGACCGGTGCAACGGACGCGCACTTCTATCAGGAGGTCTGCGACAGCTGCGTGCGCTTCGCCCCCGTGATCTACGGCCCGGAGCAGATGAAGGGCATGCACGGCCTCAACGAGAATATCGAATATAACTGCCTGCCCGGCGCGGTCGATTTCTACAAGAACCTCATCCGCGCGCAGGAGCAATAAAAAAACGGCAGCGCGCCTCGGTGCAGCCAGGGCGCGCCGCCTCAAAAAACATATAGCAAAGCGCCCGGACGTTTCGTCCGGGCGCTTTGCTGTCTTATGGTGCACGTTTTATTCAAACGAGATCATGTAGTAATACACCGGCTGGCCGCCGTTGACGACGTTCACGTCCGCCATCGGCAGACGCTCGCCGAGCAGATCGGCTGCGTGCTGGGCGGCGTCGCCCTGCACGTCCTCGCCGTAGTAGATGGAGACGATCTCGGGGTCGAGATCGTTCGCGGCGTCCGCGATCCTGGTCAGTATCTTGTCAAGGTCGGCGTCGCTGCCGAGCAGCGCACCGTCCATCAGCGCCAGATACTCGCCCTTGTGGATATCGTGGCCGTCAAAGTCGGAGTCGCGCGCGGCGTAGGTGATCTGCGCGGTGTGCACGCTCTCGATCGCGGCGCTCAGCTCCGCCTCGATGACATCCTCGGCGCTCGCCGGATCGAATGAGAGCATCGCGGTGATGCCCTGCGGCACGGTCTTGGTCGGGATGACGATGACCTTCTTGTCCGACAGCGGGATGCACTGCTGGGCGGCCATGATGATGTT
>CAKTNQ010000088.1:0-3166 GCA_934589185.1 uncultured Oscillospiraceae bacterium
CCGCGCGGGCTACCGGGGCTACGGCAAGGGCAGCATCGTCGAAGACGACCGCTTCCGCCAGAACGTCGCCGGGGCGCGTGCGGCGGGGCTGCGCGTGGGGCTGTACTTCTTCTCGCAGGCGGTCACGCCCGAGGAGGCGGCCGAGGAGGCGCAGTGGCTCGTGGACGCGGCGCGGGATTACAAGATCGACATGCCGCTCGTGTTCGACTGGGAGAACATCGACCAGAGCACCGTTGCCGCCGGCGACACGGTGCGCACCGCGGAGATGACCGGCGAGGACGTCACGGCCTGCGCTGTCGCGTTCTGCGAGACGGTCACGGCCGCGGGCTACGACGCCGCCGTCTACGGCAACCGCTGGCAGGGGTACTATGACTACGACTTTACCCAGCTCAAAGACTATGCCTTCTGGGTGAGCGCGCCGGGCACGGCGGACGATTTTTACTACGCACACGATTTCTGGCAGTACAGCTATGACGGCACGGTGCCGGGCATCTCCGGCAGCGTGGACCGCGACCTGTGGTTCGTGCCGATCACGACCTGAGGAGGCACACGATGAAAAAACGATTTTTGACGCTGCTGCTTGCGCTGGTGCTCGCGGCGTCGCTGACGGTGCCGGCCGCGGCCGCGCAGGCGCCGGTGGAGGTGGCGAACGCGCTGGAGCTGGCGCAGACGATGGCCGCGCCGGTGTCCGCGCGCGGCCTGTTGCGCGCCCGCGCTGCTGCGGCGGAGCCCACGCGCGTGGTCGCCTTCGCGCCCGCGCTCGCGGACGGGTACGGCGCCGACCGGGTGCTGCATCTGGCGGCGTGGCAGGAATACGTGCTCGAATTTTCGGATGCCGGGACCGCGCAGCGCGCGCTCGCGCGCCTGCGCTCCGACCCCGATGTGACGGACTGCTTCCTCGACGAGGCGGTCACGGCGGACGACACGCTCGCCGGTCTCTGGGACGAGACGGCCAGCCGCTCCTGGGGGGGGCATGAAATGGGCCTCACCACGCTGCGCCATCAGGCGGACTTGCTCCTACCGGCCGGACGCCGCGCGACGGTCGCCGTCATCGACACGGGGGCCGACTGCACGCACCCGCTGCTTGCCGGCCGCGTGTCGGCCCGCAGCTATGACTTTGCCAACAACACGGCCGACGTGACCGACGTCAACAGCCACGGCACGGCCACGGCCGGCCTCATCGCCGACCTCACGCCCGACGAGGTGGACGTGATGGTCCTGCGCGTGTACGACGACGACAACCTCTCGAAGCCGTCGCTCGTGCTCACGGCGCTCGAGTACGCGCTGGAAAACGGCGCGACCGTCGTCAACATGAGCCTCGGCTGGCCGAATGCCATTGAAAAGGGCTATTCCTTTTTAAATAGCGTCCTCGCGCAGGCGTATGCCTCGGGTGTCGTGGTCGTCACGGCGGCGGGCAACCGCAGCCAGAGCAACCCCGGTGCGAACGCGGACGATGTCTATCCCGCCAATCAGGCGGCGGTGCTCACGGTCTCGGGCGTGGACCGCGACCTGGCGTTTGACGGCGGCTATTCGGCCTCCGGCGCGTCGGTCGACCTGTGCGCACCGGGCACGAGCGTCTCGGTCGCGGCGCCGGACGGCGGCATGACGACGCGCAGCGGCACGTCGTTTGCCGCGCCCCATGTTGCGGCGGCGGCGGCCTGCGTGCAGCTCGCGCAGCCGGGCGTTACGGCCGCGCGTGTGCGCCAGACGCTCTATGGCTACGCCGAGGACCTCGGCGCGCCCGGCCGCGACGATCGGTACGGTTACGGGCTCCCGGTGCTCACGCAGTGCTTCCACGACCGGCTGTGTCCGGGGCAGCGCTTCGTGGACATGCCGGGCGCGGGCGTCTGGTCGCACGACGGGCTGGACTACTGCATCGCCGCGGGGCTGATGTCCGGCACGTCGGACGTCACCGTCTCGCCGGATATGACCGCCAGCCGCGCGCAGCTCGTGCAGCTGCTCTGGGCGGCGGCGGGCAGCCCGGAAACCACGGGCACGCTGCCGTTCACGGACGTTCAGCCCGGCGCGTGGTACTATGCCGCGGTGCGCTGGGCGTACCGCACGGGGCTTGTTGCCGGCACGTCGCCCACGACGTTTGACCCCAACGCCGCCGTCACGCGGCAGGACCTCGCGGTCATCCTCTATGAGCAGTCCGGCCGCCCGGCGGCGACCGGCGGAGAGCTGGCCGCCTTCCCGGATGTGGGCCACGTCGCGGGCTATGCCTACGCTGCGCTCACCTGGGCGGTCGCGCAGGGGCTCGTCAGCGGCGTCGGCACGGCGTCCGGCGCGCAGCTCGCGCCGCGCGGCTACGCCAGCCGCGCCCAGGTCGCAACGATCCTCACGGCCTACTACGACCGGTAAAAACGAAGAAAACAGCCCCCGCTTCCGGACGGAAGCGGGGGCTGCTGTTCTTTTTCCATGCCGTGCTTATTCTTCCGGCGCGGGCTCCTCGGTCACCTCGACCTCGATGTCCTCCGGCTCGACGACGACGTCGGCGTCCACGGTGTGCAGATCCGGCGCGGGGCGGTACTCCTTCGCGGCGGCGCGCAGCTCGTCCATCTGCGCCTCAAGCTCGGCGACGCGGGCGTTTGCGTCCGTCACCTGCTGGCAGAGGTCGGCGAGGAAGGCGTCGGCCGTGTCGCGGTAGTTCTCGTAGTACAGGCGGCCGATCTCGGTGTACGTGCGCTTGATGCGCTCAAGCTCGGTGTTGCAGTCCACGGTCAGGTGCGCCATGCGCGAGGCGTACTTGGCGCGGTCGCCCACGGCGTGGGCGGCGCCGGCGACCTTGTCGCGCATCTCGTCGCTGACGACCTTGCTGGCGGCGTCGGTCACGGTCTCGCCGACCTTGCTGGCGGCGTCCGCCACGGCGACGGTGGCCTTGCCGGCCGCGTCGACGACCTTGTCTTTCAGGCTGTTGAGCATGTCATGGTAGTCTTTCATGGATAAAAAACCTCCTTGCAAGTAAATACGATGGGATGCTTTATGCGTTCGGCTGCCCGCCGGTGCCGCGGTCGACATAGCGCGGCGGGTGCCGGAGCTTTCCGGTGTAAAGCAGCGCGAGCACGACGGCCGCGGCCGCCGCGGACACCCCGGCCAGCAGCTGGCTGACGCGGATGCCCGTGCCGGTGATGTACAGGCTGTCGGTGCGCAGGCCCTCGATGAGCGC
>CAKTNQ010000089.1:0-3064 GCA_934589185.1 uncultured Oscillospiraceae bacterium
GTGCCCGGGCGGCGGTATGAGATTTTGCGCGTGGACGTCACGGACGCGGACCCCGTGCAGGCGGCGCTCGCCGTGCTGCCGGAGGGAGCGGCGCGCAATATTTACCGCATTGTGCTCACGGGCGAGACCGACCGCGCGCCGAACCCCGCCGCGCTGTGCGCAGCGCTCGAGGGCCGGGTGTTCGCGCTGCAGCTGCGCGACGAGACGCGCGCACGCCGCGATCTCTGGGCGCGGGCGGGCGAGGGCACGCTGCGCGGGCAGTTTCTGGCCCGACTGAAGCAACAATACGACGCTGCGGCAACAGACCGCGCGCGTGAAACCATCGTCATGGCCGCGCGCTGGGGCCTTGCGGCACTGGACCACGACGAGGAGGTGGTGACGCTGTGATCATCCGGCATATGCAGGGCACGTTCGGCACGCTCGACGGCGAGCAGCTGCGGCTCGAC
The DNA here is from genome assembly GCA_934589185.1 of uncultured Oscillospiraceae bacterium. Classification (GTDB taxonomy): domain Bacteria; phylum Bacillota; class Clostridia; order Oscillospirales; family Oscillospiraceae; genus CAG-103. The sequence goes on from CAKTNQ010000089.1 coordinate 447, forward strand.
ACGGGCCTGAATATCATCTACGCGCCGAATGAGAGCGGCAAGAGCACGTGGTGCGCCTTCCTGCGCGCCATGCTCTACGGGATCGACACGTCCCAGCGCGCACGCGCCGGGTTCGTGCCCGACAAGCAGAAATACGCGCCCTGGAGCGGCAAGCCCATGGCGGGCGAGCTCGAACTCGAGCAGGGCGGAAAACGCATCACGATCCGCCGCTGGACGGAGGCGCCGAATGCGCCGCTGCGCGGCTTTTCGGCGGTGTACACCGGCACGGACATCCCGGTGCCGGGCCTGACGGCGGCGGACGCGGGCGAGCAGCTCACGGGCGTGTCGGCCGAGGTGTTCGCGCGCACCGCGTTCATCGGGCAGGGCGGCCTCGTCGTGACGGGCACGCCGGAGCTGGAACGACGCATTTCCGCCATCGTGACCTCCGGCGAGGAGGCGAGCTCCTACACCGAGGCCGACGCGCAGCTGCGCGCGTGGCTGCGCCGCCGGCGCAGCGGCCAGCACGGCGCGCTGCCGGAGCTGGAGGGCCGCATCACGACGGTGGAAGAGCAGCTGCACCGGCTCGAGCGCAACGCGCAGGAGCAGGCGGCCTGCGCCGCCGAGATCGCGCAGACGGACGCGGAGCTGCAGACCGTGACCGAGCAGATGAACGCCGCCCGTCAGCGGCAGCGCCGCGCGGCGCTGAGCAGCATGGGCGAGGAGAAATCGAACCTGCGCACGCTCGAGCAGACGCTCGAACAGGCGCGGCGGGACGCCGCGGCCAGGCGCACCGCGCTCGAGCAGACGCACTTCGGTGTGCAGACGCCGGACGAGGCGGGCGAGACCGCCGAGCGCGACGCGCAGCGGGCCGAGTCCCTCGCCGGGACGGCGGAGCACGGCGGCAAGCCGTATTTCTGGATCGCGGCGCTCGTGCTCTCGGCGCTGTGTGCGGCGCTGGGTTATCTTGTGGCGCAGCCGCTGTATTATGCGGCCATCGCGCTTGCGGTGCTGGCCGTCGTGCTGCTGATCGTTGCCAGAAGCGGCAAAAAGCGCGCGCAGGAGGCCTCCGCCGCGCTCGGAAAGCTCCTGCGCAGCTACGGCGCGCAGGACGCGGACGGCATCTACTATCAGGCGGAGGTGCACCGGGCGGCCTACCGCGCGTGCGCGGCTGCCATGCAGGCGGAGCAGAAAGCTGCCGCCGCGCTCGAGGATGCGCGCGAGCACCAGTGCGAGACGCACGAGCGGCTGCTGCAGAGCCTGGATTTTGAGAGCGGCACGGGCGAGGCCGCCGCGCTCTACCAGCGCAAGTGCGCGCTCGAGAGCGTGCGCACGCGCCTGCGCACGCAGCAGGCGCAGCTCACGGGTGCGGCCCTTGCCATCGGCGACCCGATGGCGCTGGGCAGCGAGCACGCGCAGCTGCTCGAGCAGCGCGACGCGCTCGAGCGGCAGTACGCCGCCATTGCGCTCGCGATCGAGACGCTCGGCCGCGCGGATGCCGAGCTGCAGAGCCGCTTTTCCCCGCAGCTGGCGCAGAAGGCGGCGGACTATATGGACTACCTCACCGACGGGCGCTATGACGAGCTCGTGCTCGCGCGCGACCTGTCGGCCAAGGCGCGCAGCGCCGACGACCCGACGCCGCGCGACACGGCCTATCTCTCGGCCGGGACGGCGGACCTGCTGTACCTGTCCGTGCGGCTGGCGCTGTGCGAGCTGACGTGCCCGGCGGACGATCCGTGCCCGCTCGTGCTTGACGATACGCTCGTGAATTTCGACGATGCGCGCGCCAAGCGCGCGCGTGCGCTCTTCCGCGAGATCGCGCAGCACCGGCAGGTCATTCTCTTCACCTGCCACGAGCGCGACTGCCCCGCGCAGGGGTAAAAAACGCCTGCAATTTCAGAACCGGACACGGGACATTCCGTGTCCGGTTTTTGTCGTTGACAGGCGGGGCAAATCGCGCTATACTGACGGCGTTTTGCGTTTTGCGTTTTCCGGCAAAAACTTTATGGAGAGGGGATCCCAATGGAAAAGCTCTTTCACCTGAAAGAAAACAACACCACCGCACGCACTGAGATCGTCGCCGGTCTGACGACGTTCATGACCATGGCGTACATCATTGCGCTCAACCCGAACCTGCTGACCGGCTTCGGCGCCGAGGGCGGCACGCAGCTCTGGAACGGCGTGTTCCTCGCCACGTGCATCGCCTCCGCCGTCGGCACGCTCGTCATGGCGTTCGCGGCCAACAAGCCCTTTGCCATGGCGCCCGGCATGGGCCTCAACAGCTTTTTCGCCGTCGTCGTGGCCAACATCGTCAGCCTGACCGGCATGAGCTACCTGCAGTCGTTCCAGACGGCGCTGTGCGTCATCCTCATCGAGGGCATCGTGTTCATCATCCTCTCGGTGCTCAAGGTGCGCGAGAAGATCGTCGAGGCCATCCCGCTCGGCATCCGGCTCGGCATCGCGCCGGCCATCGGCCTCATGCTGCTCAACATCGGCATCGGCTCCAACGCCGGCGTGTACTCGAGCGACGGCGGCCCGTTTTACGTCATGCGCGATTTCTTCGGCGCGCTCACGCCCAGCCTCGCCAAGGCCAACATGGGCGACGGCTACCCGCAGATGGTGCTCACGGTCGTGACCATGTT
>CAKTNQ010000090.1:0-2822 GCA_934589185.1 uncultured Oscillospiraceae bacterium
TACTCCGCGAGCGCGTCGAGCGCGCGGCGGCTCATGAGCCGGTAGTCGGCGTGGTTATACACCACGTCCGCGCCGAGCGCGCGCAGCAGGCGGTAATACCCCTGCGCAGTGGCGCGCTTAAAGGCGGAGTCCTGCTTCCGGCTCGCGCGTACGCCGTAGACGATGTCATTGCCGTTCTGAAAGGCCGCGAGCATGGCGTCGATGGCGTCAATGTCGTCCTGCAGGTCGGCGTCCATGGAAATAACGCAGTCGGCGCGATTCCGCAGCGTCATCAAACCGCACAGCAGCGCATTCTGGTGGCCGCGGTTGCGCGACAGGCGGATGCCAGAAAAGACCGGATCGCGCGCGTGCAGGCCGGAAATGAGCTGCCAGGTGGCGTCCTTCGAGCCGTCGTCGATGAAGCAGATGCGGCTCAAGGGGCCGATCGTTCCGGCAGCGCGCAGGGCGGTGAATTTCTCCCGCAGGCGGCGCGCCGTCTCCGGCAGGACCGCCTCCTCGTTATAACAGGGGATCGCAAGATAGAGCGTCACGGACATGGCCGCGCCTCCCTTCCAAAAATCACGGTTCAGTCGATCGTGCCGCCGCCGAGCACCGTGTCCCCTTCGTAGAACACGACGGCCTGGCCGCGCGTGATGGCGCGCTGCGGGGTCTCGAACGACACATGCACCGTGTCCGGCCCCGTGGCCGTGACGGTGCACGGCTGCTCCGGCTGCCGGTAGCGGATGCGGGCCGTCACGCGCAGGGGCGCGTCCGGCACATCGCCGGAGATCCAGTTGCAGCCGCTCGCGTCCAGCTCGGTCGAAAACAGATCGTCATTGCGGCCGAGCACCACTTCATTGTTCGGCACGTCGATGCCGCAGACGTACAGCGGCGTCTCGGCCGCGATGCCGAGGCCGCGGCGCTGGCCGATCGTATAGTGGATGATGCCGCGGTGCGTGCCGAGCGGCCTGCCCTGCGTGTCCACGAAGCGGCCGGGCTCGCTGTGCGCGCCCGTCAGCCGCTCGACCGCGGCGGCGTAGTCGCCGTCCGGCACGAAGCAGATGTCCTGGCTGTCGTGCTTGTGTGCGTTGCAAAAGCCGTGCGCCTCGGCGATGGTGCGCGCCTCGGTCTTGTGCAGGCCGCCGAGCGGAAAGCGCGTGTGCGCGAGCTGCTCCTGCGTGAGCCAGGCGAGCACGTAGCTCTGATCCTTTGTCGTGTCCACGGCTTTTTTGAGCGTGTAGCGCCCGTCCGGCAGCTGCTCGATGCGGGCGTAGTGCCCGGTCGCCAGCACCTCACACCCGAGCGCGCGGGCACGCGTCTCGAGCAGGCCGAATTTCAGGTAGCGGTTGCAGTCCAGGCAGGGGTTCGGCGTCACCCCACGCTGATAGGCCGCGGCAAAGCGCGCCATGACCTGCTCACGGAACGCATCCTTATAATTAAAGACATAGTACGGCATGCCCAGCGCATAGGCCACGCGGCGGGCGTCCTCCACATCGTCGAGCGCGCAGCAGGTGTGGCCGCGCGGCACGCCGGCATCCTCGTTTTCATACAGCTTCATGGTCACGCCCATGCAGTCGTAACCCGCCTGCTGCATCAGGTACGCCGCCACGCTCGAATCCACACCGCCGCTCATGGCGATCATCGCCTGCGGGCGGCCGCTCTTTTCCGTCTGCATCCGTACACCTCGTTTCCTGGGAATTCTCTTTAGATTATACCGCACAGCCCCCGCTTGTCAACGCAAAACACCCCGCCTGCGCGCGGCAGGCGGGGGAAGGCAGAGCAAACAGCATCAGGTCTGCGGATCGTTCGGGATGTCGGTGAACGAGCCCTCATAAACGCGCGGGCCGCCCTGTGCGCCGACGAGCCGGTTATAATAATTTGCGTTCGTGATGGCGCGGTACGGGTCGAGCCAGATCGTCACGGGCGCGAACATGGCGCTCAGCAGCATCCAGCCGAGGAAGCTCAGGTCCAGCACGAACAGCTCCCACTTGTGGCCGCGCATGAGCGCGCCGCTCTCACGCAGGCACTGCCAGGCGGACTTCTCCGGGTGGTCGAGCAGCAGGTAGAGCGCCTGCCGGTAGCGGTAGGCCGCGATGATGCCCGGCACGAACAGCAGCAGGCTCCACAGGAACACGAGCAGTCCCTGCAAAATAGCGAGCCACAGCACGCGGAAAAAGAGCCCGAACCCGTCAAAGAGGTTGCCGATCTCGGCGGTTTCGTCCCGGCTGACGTGCAGTGAAAAGATCACGAAGCCGACGCTGACCATATAGCTCATGATCTCGAGCGCGATAACGAGCACGACCGCGACAGCGGACACACTGTAGTGCTCAAAGAAGCTGATATACGCCTGCTCGACCGCATCTGGGCCGAACTGCGCGGCGTTTGTCAGCGCCGTGGTCAGGCGGTCGGCGCCCATCAGGTACGACGAGAGCGTCGAGATGAGCAGCCCGAGGGCAAAGACGATCAGCGCCGCGAGGATCGGGCTCGGGCGGTAGCCGGCAGCGCGCCGGCGGGCGTCTGCTTTGAGCGCAGCACGGTTCAAATCCATTTTGATCACAACTCCGTTCCCGGCACGGCCGGGTTTCATTTTTTCATCGTTATAGTATACCAGATGCCGCCGGATTTGAACACCCGGGGCGGGAAAAATTCACGTTTTCGACACACGTTGCGATTTTTTCGGGAAGTTGCGGAAAATGCGCTTGACAATCCGCGCGTGAAATGCTATATTAAACAAGCTTTGAACGACAAAGCCTATGCGCGAGTGGTGGAATTGGCAGACTCGCTAGATTCAGGTTCTAGTGTCCACTCCGGACGTGCGGGTTCAAGTCCCGCCTCGCGCACCA
>CAKTNQ010000091.1:0-2710 GCA_934589185.1 uncultured Oscillospiraceae bacterium
CGCCACTACACGCTCGACGGCAAGTCCATCACGCCGGGCTTCCACGTGGAAGAGTCCGTCTGGAAGCGCGACATGCCTTCCCAGCACACGGTTGAGATCCTCTTCCTGTGCGGCACGGACGTGATCCGCACCACGTTCGTCGTACCGGTCAACAACTACACGGACGCGGAGTATGCGCAGCTCCTCAGCGCGCAGTACCCCTACAAGCTCGAGGTCGTGCGCAACCAGTGCACGGTGCTCGTGTACGGTCTGGACATGAGCGGCGATTACTCCATCCTCTACCATGCCTTCGTCTGCGGCCCCGGACAGACCACGCCCATCGGCACGTTCCGCACGCCGTTCAAGGCGGCGTGGCACCCGCTGCAGGGCTGCTGGGGCCAGTACTGCACGCAGATCACGGGCAACTATCTCTTCCACTCCTCGCCGTACAACAGCCCGAATAAGAACGACCTGTCCTACCGGCTGTATAACCAGCTCGGCACGGTCTGCTCGCACGGCTGCGTGCGCCTGACGGTGGCGGATGCCAAGTGGATCTACGACAACTGCCCCCTCGGCACCACGGTGTCGATCTACAACGCCTCGTCCCTCCCGGTGCCGAAGCCGTCGGCCCCGTGGCTGGACATCTCCAGCCCGAACCGCGGCTGGGACCCGACGGACCCCGACCCGGCCAACCCCTGGAACAAGTAAGCCGTACAAAAACGCATCCCTCGGAGCGTCTGCTCCGGGGGATGTTTTCATGCTCTCGGCGCTGCATGTGCACGTCCGCTGGGTCATGTGCGCGAGCATCGCGGCGGCGTTCACACTGTGCCTGACAGTGCAGCACCAGCCGCTGCCGGATGTGCTGCGCTGCATGCTCACCGGCTACGCTGCACCGGATGCGGCCGCCGGCGCGTTACCGCCTGACTTGAAAAGTGCGCCGAATGTGGTACAATAGATGCATTCTGTACTGCATTCCGGAAAGGAGGGGCATGCCATGGAGCGGACGGAGCTTCCGATCGCGGTGTTTGATTCCGGCCTCGGCGGCATCAGTGTCCTGCGCGCGCTCGTGCAGCGCCTGCCGGGGGAGGACTTTCTCTATTTCGGCGACTCGGCCAATGCCCCCTACGGCGTGCGCCCGGCCGAGGAGGTCCGCCGCCTGACGCAGGACGTCATCGCCCGGCTGTATGACCGCGGCATCAAGGCCGCCGTCATCGCCTGCAACACGGCTACGAGCGCGGCCATCGGCCCGCTGCGCGCCGCCTTTCCGGACATCCCCGTCATCGGCATCGAGCCGGCGCTCAAGCCCGCCGTGGCGCACCACCGGCGTGTGCTCGTGCTGGCCACGCCCCTGACACTGCGGGAGGAGAAGTTCGCCGCACTCATGCAGCAGTGCGCCGGCTGCGCCGAGATCACGCCGCTGCCGTGCCCGGAGCTGGTGGAGTTTGTCGAGCGGGGCGAGCTCGATTCGCCCGCGCTCACGGCCTACCTCGCGCGGCAGCTTGGCCCTTATGCCGGCCGCGTGGACGCGGCCGTGCTTGGCTGCACGCACTTCCCGTTTGCCCGCCGGGCCATCCGCGCCGCCCTCGGCGGCGAGGTCGCGCTCTATGACGGCAGCGACGGCACCGCCCGCGAAACGCTGCGCCAGCTCGTGCGCCGCGGCTGGATCCGCGGCGGTAGCCGCGGCACTGTCACACTGGAAAACAGCCGCCCGTCCGAGCTGCCGCTCAGCCGCCGGCTGCTCGCCCTGCCGCGGGAGGACTGAGCCGCCATGCAGATCCAACGCATCCCCTTTCCGCCCATCGGCTCGAATATGTACGTCGTCACACAGGGGCGCGACGCGATCGTCCTCGACCCCTGGCCGGACGAGGCGACGATGCAGCGCCTGCAGGGGTATCACACGCTGCTCGTGCTCACACATGAGCACATCGACCACATCTCCGGCCTCGGCCGGATGCAGCGCGCGCTCTCGGCGCGCACCCTCTGGCAGGAAAACTGCACCCCCTGGCTGCGCAACCCCGGCAACACAACGCCCGTGCTGCTTGCGGCGCTGAGCGTGTCGCGCGGGGCGGAGGCACGCGATTTTCTGCGCACGCTGCAGCTCAAGACCGAGACCTACGAGCCCGACATGACCTTTGCCGAGCGCGTCTCACTCGACTGGGGCGCGCTGCACCTCGAGGGCTATGCCACGCCCGGCCACTCGCGCGGCAGCGCGTGCTACCGCATCGGGCCGGACGCCTTTTTCAGCGGCGACTCGCTCGTGCCGGGCAACGCCGTTGTCACGCGCCTGCGCGGGGGCGACGCTGCCGTGCTCATGGAGTGCACCGTGCCGTTTCTGCGCACGCTGCCGCCCGATCTCACGCTCTATCCCGGCCACGGCCGCTGCGGCATGTCGCTCGGCGAGGGGATCGCGACCATGGACTGGTGACGCGCCCGCACCGCCGCGTGCCTGCTCGCCGGGGCGCAGATTGTCACAAAAGGCTTGACACATGTGAGGAAACATGCTAGACTAATCACAGCAGTTTAGGGTAAAAGTTTTTTGTGGGATTTTTTGCGATGGTCTCCGGCACTCCTCCGGAGACCATCTCATTTTAAAAAACCGGTGCTCCGCGCGGAAAAGGACTTGACACGCGCGGGGACATCTGGTATTCTATTAGAGCGCTCCAAAGACAGCAGGTGGCTTGACCGCGGAAATCCTGCCGAGGATGCATCCATCACGATGTTTCTATTCTGT
>CAKTNQ010000092.1:0-2688 GCA_934589185.1 uncultured Oscillospiraceae bacterium
TGCACGCGGCCTTCCCGGGGCAGACGGTGCTCGGCCGGCCGCACATCGCGGCGCTGCTCGTGCAGCGCGGGTGCATCCCGTCGGTGTCGGACGGCATGCGCGGCCTGCTCGGCCGGGGGAAAGAATTCTACGTCCCGCGCTACAACATCCCGCTGGAGGACTCCGTCCGCGCCCTGCGCGCGGCGGGCGGCGTGCCGGTCGTGGCGCACATCTTCAAGTACCGCTTTGACGATGCGCAGCGCGCCGCCATGCTCGCCGCGGCGGCGGACGCCGGGGCCCTCGGCGTCGAGGTGCGCTACACGACCTATACGCCTGAGCAGACGGCGGCGGCGCAGGCGCTGGCCGCGCGCTTCGGTCTCGCGCCTTCCGGCGGCTCGGACTACCACGGCCTGCGCAAGCCGGACATCGCCCTCGGCTCCGGCCGGGGCGGGCTGTGCGTGCCGTATGCCTACCTCGCCGGGCTCAAAGCCCTTGCCGGGCACGAACGTGTGTGATACACGAACAAAATCCAGTCAAATTTTGAAATTTTTCCGGAGGTGGTTCCTTGAAGACCCTTCTGCGCCCCTACGAGGGCACGCTGCCGTATCTCTTCGTCAGCTACGCGCACAAGGACGACGCGGCCGTGCTCGAGATCATCCGCACCCTGCAGTCGCGCGGCTTTCGCGTCTGGTACGATGAGGGCATCGAGGCCGGCAGCGAGTGGCCGGAGAGCATCGCGTCGCATCTCGAGCGCGCGCAGCTCGTGCTGGCGTTTTTGTCCCCGGCGTACCTGCGCTCGGACAACTGCCGCAAGGAGATGCACTATGCCCTGACGAAGAAAAAGCCGGTCATCAACGTCTTTCTCGAGCAGACGGAGCTCTCCCCGGGCATGGAGATGCAGATCGGCAACCTCTTCGCGCTCATGAAGTACACCTACCCGAGCGAGGAATATTTCTACGACAAGCTCTTCTCGGCCGAGTTGCTCGATGCTTCGAAATTCGCCGGCGACGCGCCGGAGCTGCCGGATGTTCCGGCACCCGCGCCCGGGAAAAAGGCGAAAGAGAAAAAGCCCCGCGCCGCCAAGCCCCGCCGGGAAAAGCATGAAAAACCGCCCAAGGCGCCGAAGCCTGCGCGGCCGAAGAAAAAGCGCCGCGGCCTCGCGGCGGCGATCATCGCGGTCGTGCTCGTCGGCTGCCTGATCGCGGCCGGCATCGTCGGCCACTTCACGGGCCTGCTCTACCGCTTCACGGCCAAGACCGTCGCGGTGCAGACGCTCGCGGACGACACGGTGGCCCAGTTCCAGAACCCGCTGCTCGAGCAGGCCGCGCGCGACTATGCCGGCAAGCCCGCGGGCGAGCTCACGGTCGCGGACCTCAAGGGCCTCACGGCGCTGTACGTCTGCGGCGACCGGTACTGGTTCGCCGCCCCGCAGCAGGGCGTGGACGCGGCGGCCGCCGGCGTCGAGACGGCGGAGATGACCGATCCCTCCGGCCAGAGCGTCACCGTGCGCCGCGGCGACATCCGCGACCTGTCCGACCTCGCGTATTTCCCGAGCCTGACGGTGGTCTCGGTGCAGTTCCAGTCACTGACCTCGCTTGAGAGCCTGCCCGCCTGCGGCGTGGAGGTGTTCGATGTCAGCGCCAACCGGCTCACGAGCCTGTCGGGCATCGAACAGCTGCCGAAGCTCACGGCCCTCACGGCCGACGGCAACGCCGTCACCGACCTGACCGGCCTCGGCCGCTGCCTGAACGTGCGGAGGCTGAGTCTCAACGGCGCGAACGTGTCGGACCTGTCCGAGCTGCGCGCGCTCACGAAGCTGCAGGACGTCACGCTCTCGCACTGCACGCGCCGCGAGCTGCTGATCCCGCTGCACAAGTCCTCGCTCACGCGCGTCACGCTCGTGGACTGCGATCTGCGCGGCGGTTTCTTCCGCAGCTTCGACCGCGAGCGGGCGATCACGTCGCTCTCGCTCACCGACTGCGAGCTGGACAGCACGTCCGGGCTGGAGGATTTCACCGGGCTCACGGAGCTGACGGTGCGCGGCGTTTCCGGGACGCTGGACTGGTCGGCGCTCGGCGGCCTGCCGCTGCAGACCGTCACGGCCGACGCCCTGCAGGCGGACGCCATCGCCGCGGCCACCACCGCGGCCGTCACGGTCGTGGACTGACCGTTGGGGCAGAATTTCAAGGGAAAAGCAGCCCTCCCAGATCGGGAGGGCTGCTTTGTCTGCGGCGGGGTGATCGTTTTTTCCGGTACGTCCGTCCCGCGCCCCTTGGCTCCCTCGTGCAAAGGGAGCTGGCAGCCGTCAGGCTGACTGAGGGATGGATACGCTCGTTCTTGCACTGCGGCCGGTATCTGCAACCCCTCCGTCACGGCGCAGAGCGCCGTGCCACCTCCCCTTACACAGGGGAGGCATCGCCGAACGGCGATGTTTTCTCTTGCGGCCGCAGTGCCGTGTGGCGCTGCCTTCCCCTCAAAGGAGAAGGTTTGAAAAGTCCGCAGCAAATCTCCCGCAAACGGAAAACGCCCCTGCCGGAACGGACAAACCGGCAGGGACGTTTCCATAGGAGAAATGGAGTTGGAAAAAGGAATTATCATGTTGCTTGGGGGAGAGATTGCGTGTCTTGTCAGTGGGCGGAGAGGTTCGTGTGCGGTCACGAAAATTCCCGCTTGCTATCTGACAGTGCCCATTATATAATGCCTTTATGG
>CAKTNQ010000093.1:0-2598 GCA_934589185.1 uncultured Oscillospiraceae bacterium
TTGAGCAGCTGCGCCTCCGGCAGCGCCGCGAGCGCGAACACGTCCGGTGCGGCCGCGAGAAAGCGCGCGTAGTACCCGCGCACGGCCTCGACGCGCGTCTGCTGCAGCATGATCTCCGAGAGCCACACGTGGTACGGCTCGCGGTCGGCGCGCCAGGGCAGCACGCGTGCGTGCCCACGGTACCAGCCGAGCAGCGGCTGCACCGTCTGCGATAGTCTCTGCGTGTCCATGGCCGCACCTCCCAAAAAAGTCTGCGCCCATTATAGCATCGTTTGCCCCGCCGCGCAAAGGGGAGATTTCCCGCGCAGACAGGACGGCACTTTCCTGCAGCGCGGCGAATATCGGCTGTTCCCGAAATGCCGGAGCCGCCGGAGGAAGCCATGGCACTTCCACTTCCGTCGTATCCCTGCGCGCCGCGCAAAAAAAGGTCCCCGAAACGTTCGTTTCGGGGACCTTCACGATGTAAGAGGTTTCAGCGATTACACAATGCCCTGAGCCATCATGGCGTTGGCGACCTTCAGGAAGCCGGCAACGTTCGCGCCGAGCATCATGTTGCCCGGCTGGCCGCACTCGACGGAGGCGTCGTAGCAGGCCTTGAAGATGCTCTTCATGATGCCGTGCAGCTTCTCGTCGACTTCCTCGAAGCTCCAGCTCATGCGCAGGGAGTTCTGGCTCATTTCCAGGCCGGAGGTGGCGACGCCGCCGGCGTTGGACGCCTTGCCCGGCGTGTAGAGCAGGCCGGCCTCGATGACCGCGTTGATGGCCTCGGGGGTCAGCGGCATGTTGGCGCCTTCGAACACGGCCATGGCGCCGTTTTTGATGACGGCCTTCGCGCCCTCGAGATCCATCTCGTTCTGGGATGCGCACGGCATGGCGATGTCGCACGGCACGGTCCAGATGTTCTTGCAGCCCTCATGGTACTCGCTGCCGGGCACTTCGTCAGCGTAGACGCTGATGCGGGCGCGGCGCTTCTGCTTGATGTCAAACAGCACGTCGAGGTTGACGCCGTTGGGATCATAGATGTAGCCCTTGGAGTCGCTCATGGCGATGACCTTGCCGCCGAGCTCGGTGCACTTCTGCGCGCAGTACTGCGCGACGTTGCCGGAGCCGGACACGATGACCTTCTTGCCCTCAAAGCTGTCGTTTCTCAGGTGCTTGAGCACTTCTGCGGAGAAGTAGCAGATGCCGTAGCCGGTGGCCTCGGTGCGGGCGAGGGAGCCGCCGTAGGTCAGGCCCTTGCCGGTGATGACGCCGCCCTCAAAGCGGTCGACGATCTTCTTGTACTGGCCGTACATATAGCCGACCTCGCGGGCGCCGACGCCGATGTCGCCGGCCGGGGTGTCGGTGAACTGGCCGATGTGGCGATAGAGCTCGGTCATGAAGCTCTGGCAGAAACGCATGACCTCACCGTCGGACTTGCCGTGGGGGTCAAAGTCGGAGCCGCCCTTGCCGCCGCCCATGGGGAGGGTGGTCAGGGAGTTTTTGAGGATCTGCTCGAAGCCGAGGAACTTGATGACGGACAGGTTGACCGAGGGGTGGAAGCGCAGACCGCCCTTGTAGGGGCCGATCGCGGAGTTGAACTGCACACGGTAGCCGCGGTTGACCTGGACCTTGCCGTTGTCGTCCACCCAGGGAACGCGGAAGATGATGATGCGCTCGGGCTCAACGAAGCGCTCCATGAGGCCGGCTTCTTCCCACTCGGGATGTTTGTCGACGACGTACTGAAGGCTCTCAAAGACTTCGTCAACGGCCTGCAGGAACTCGGGCTCGTTGGGGTGGTTCTTCTGAAGGTCGGCGAAGACGCGGTTCAGATATGCATTGTTAATCATTTTCTTACCTCTTTCTTATTATTCGCTTTGCTCTCAAAAACGGCCTGAGCGGCCAATTTCGCTTATCATGGTAACGCAAACGGAGAGGGATTGCAATATCCGTTTTCCATATATTTTCTCGATTTTTTTGTGCAAAAAGTCAGAAAGTGCGCTTTAAATCGCTTCGTTTTCGTCAAAAAAACAACACTCTGCGAGCGCGTATAGAACGGCCGGGCGTTATTTTTATGCAGGTGCAAAAAAACAACTTGACAAATTATTCTAACGAGTATAAACTAAGGGCGAAAGTTATCCAAATGCATAATAATTTTGCAAACGGAAAGGAGGGACGCGGATGCGGCGATGTGAGGTGTGTTTTGCGCCGCTGCCGCCGTGGGCCGAGGCGTATCTGTGGCCGTGCGTGCGCGGCGGGCTGACGGTGTGCGCCGACTGCTTTGACACGCTCGTGGGCAGCCTGTCGCGGCGGGAGCTGGCCGCGCGCCTGGGCGCACCGGGGGTGTGAGGGTGCGCGCAAAAGAAAAACCCGCCCACGGTGTGGACGGGACAGATCACGTGCGATTTTTCTTTGCGGTGTTGACGGAGGCGATGAGGATCCGCCGGATCGTGCCGCCGGCACGTCGGAGCGGGTCAAGGCCGGCGAAGTCGGCAATGCCTGCACGCTGAAACAGCTCCAGCCAGTACGCCGTCTCATAACATTCCTTAGATTCCGCGCAAAGAAAAATACCGACCGTCCAAAAGGACAATCGGTATTTTTGGTGGGGGAAGATGGATT
>CAKTNQ010000094.1:0-2545 GCA_934589185.1 uncultured Oscillospiraceae bacterium
CTGCTGTGCTGGGCATTGCAGTTTGCCGGGCCCGTCATCGGCCGCGACACCCTCGCGCACACCGCCCTGGCAAAAGCGCTGCTGGCCATCGATGTGCTCACGCTCGGCGTGGGCGTGTGACCGGCGCGCACGGAATCTATCGAACAGGAGAACCAGTCTATGCAGCCTACACTCTGCTCCCGCTGCAAGAAAAACGTAGCGGTGATCTTTATCACACGAATCGAAAACGGCGAGTCCCATAACGAGGGCCTGTGCCTGCGCTGTGCGCGCGAGCTGCACATCAAGCCCGTCGATGAGATGATGGAAAAGCTCGGCATCTCGGACGCCGATCTCGACAATCTCACCGGCGATGTGGCGGAAATGCTCGGCAGCATGGGCATGCTCGGCGGCGACGACGCGGCCGACACGGACCCCGACGCCCCCGACGCCGACACGGACGAGGACGACGGCAAGACCGCGACTTTCCCATTCCTCAACCGCCTCTTTAACCAGAATCCGCCCCCGGCGGCTGATTCTGATTCTGCCGCCGCGTCCGAGCCGCCGCGCGCCGACGGCAGCGCTTCCGACAAGCGCGGCGCTGCCCCGCGCAAGCTCAAGTTCCTGAATAACTACTGCATCGACCTCACGCAGCGCGCGCGCGACGGCAAGCTCGACGCCATGGTCGGCCGCGCCGAGGAGCTCGAGCGCGTCATCCAGATCCTCAACCGCCGCCAGAAGAACAACCCCTGCCTCATCGGCGAGCCCGGCGTCGGCAAGACGGCCATCGCCGAGGGCCTTGCCCAGCGCATCGCCGAGGGGAACGTGCCCTATAAGCTGCGCGACAAGCAGGTGTATCTGCTCGACCTCACGGCGCTTGTGGCGGGCACGCAGTTTCGCGGCCAGTTCGAGAGCCGCATGAAGGGCCTCATCGAGGAAATCCGCCGCGTCGGCAACATCATCCTCGTCATCGACGAGGTGCACAACATCGTCGGCGCCGGCGACGCCGAGGGCAGCATGAACGCCGCCAACATCCTCAAGCCCGCGCTCTCGCGCGGTGAGATCCAGGTCATTGGCGCGACCACGTTCGCCGAGTACCGCAAGCACATTGAAAAAGACGCGGCCCTCGAGCGCCGCTTCCAGCCCGTCACGGTGGCCGAGCCGAGCATCGACGACAGCGTCGAGATCCTCAAGGGCGTGCGCCGCTATTACGAGGACTTCCACGGTGTCGTCATCCCGGACGCCATGTGCCGCCTCGCCGTCGTGCTCAGCGAGCGCTATATCACCGACCGCTTCCTGCCCGACAAGGCCATCGACCTCATCGACGAGGCCTGCTCGGACGTGAACCTGAAAAATCCCGATCTCATCCGCGCGGACGAGGTCGAAAAGGAGATCGGCGACTACGCGCGCGAGCGCGAGCTGCTGGCCTCCGCGCCGCCGCAGACCGGCGACGAGCATGACGAGCAGGAGCTCGACCGCCGCTACGAGCGCATCGCCGAGCTGCGCAGCCGCGAGATGCAGCTGCAGACCGAGCTCGACACCCTGCGCGCCAAGGGCCGCCCGGAGCTCACGGCGGATAACCTCGCGCGCATCATCGAGCTCTGGACGAAGATCCCGGCCGCGAGCATCCGCGCCGATGAGTTTGAGCAGCTCGCCGGTCTCGGTGACCGGCTGCGCGCGCACATCGTCGGTCAGGGCCAGGCCATCGATACCGTCTGCGCTGCCATCCGGCGCAACCGCGTCGGCCTGCAGGCCAAGCGCAAGCCCGTGAGCTTTCTGTTCGTCGGCGGCACCGGCGTCGGCAAGACGGAGCTGGTCAAGCGTCTCGCCGACGAGCTCTTCCACGCGCCCGAGTCGCTCATCCGGCTGGATATGTCAGAGTTCATGGAGAAGTTTTCCGTCTCGCGCATGATCGGCTCGCCTCCGGGCTACGTCGGCTATGACGAGGCCGGCCAGCTCACGGAGAAGATCCGCCGCCGCCCGTACTCCGTCGTCCTCTTCGACGAGATCGAAAAGGCGCACCCGGACGTCATGAACCTGCTGCTGCAGATCCTCGACGACGGCCGCATCACGGACGCGCAGGGCCGCACCGTGAACTTTGAAAACACGGTCATCATCATGACCACGAACGCCGGCAGCAACACGCGCACCGGCGCGCTCGGCTTCGGCCTGAGCGCGGACGATCAGAGCCGCGAGCGCGCGCAGCGCGCCCTCAACGAGTTCCTGCGTCCGGAGTTTCTCAACCGCATCGACGAGATCGTCTACTTCAACCACCTCACGGAGGAAAACTTCCGCGCCATCGCGGCGCTCATGCTCGATGAAGTGCGCACCGCCATGGCCGAGCGCGGCATGACCCTGCACTGGACGCCGGCCGTCATCGACTACCTTGTCCGCAAGGGCTTCAGCGAGACCTACGGCGCGCGCAACCTGCGCCGCACCATCCAGCGCGACGTGGAGGACGCCATCGCCACGGCTATCGTCGCCCAGCGCCGGGCCGCCGGAGACATCGGCATCGACGCGCAGGACGATCACATCACCGTCACCATCGACGGTAAGGAGGTAACCGCAT
>CAKTNQ010000095.1:0-2516 GCA_934589185.1 uncultured Oscillospiraceae bacterium
ACGAGGCGGTCGCGTGCCTGTCGGAGGTCTACCGCCGCATGGGCGAGGCGGACACGCGCGAGCTGCTGCGCCTGAGCGACCGGGCGGGAGCCATCGCCCAGCAGATCTATGAAGAGCAGAAGGAGGACGCGCCATGCGGGTGCTGAAATACCTGCGCGGGCACATCCCGGCCGTGGCGCTGATCGTGCTGCTGCTCGTGACGCAGTCGTTTTGCGAGTTGTCGCTGCCGGCGTACACGAGCCGCATCGTGGACACCGGCATCCAGAGCGGCGGCATCGAATACGCAGCGCCCCTCGCGCTCACGGACAAGACCATGGACGGCGTGCGCCTGTTTTTGTCGGACGACGACGCGGCAACGGTCAGCGCCGCCTACACGTATGATGACGGCGTCTGGACGCTGGGTGACACGGCGCGGCTGCCGGAGCTGGAGGGCATCTTCATCCGGCCGCTGGTCATGTATGCCCGCCTGTCGGAGCAGGGGGCGAACACCGTGCTCGCCCTGCGCCAGCAGATGCAGGGCGGTCTCATCACGCATGAAGAGATCCTCGCGCGCGGCGAGGAAGCGCTCAGCGGCATGGGCACGCTCACCGACAGCGTCCTGCGCAGCGCGGCCGTGCAGTTTCTCAAGACGGAGTACGCCGTCGCGGGCCTGAATGTGGACCACATCCGCAACAGCTATCTGCTGCGCACCGGCGGGAAAATGCTCCTGCTCACGCTCGGCATGATCGCGGCGGCCGTGCTCTGCAACTATGTCGGCTCGAAGATGTCCGCCGCCATCGGGCGCGACTTGCGCGCGCAGGTGTTCCGCAAGGTCCTGTCGTTCTCGTCCGCCGAGATGGACAAGTTCTCAACGGCCTCGCTCATCACGCGCACCACGAACGACGTCACGCAGATCCAGGCGGTGTGCGTGCTGATCGTGCGCGTCGTGCTCTACGCGCCGATCATCGGCCTCGGCGGCATCGTCATGGTCGCACGCACCAGGACCGGCCTCGGCTGGATCATCGCGCTGGCCGTCGCGGCGATGCTGCTGCTCGTCGGCGTGCTCATGAAGGTCGCCATGCCGCAGTTTCGCGCCATGCAGCAGCGCGTGGACGATGTCAACCTCGTCAGCCGCGAGGTGCTGACCGGCCTACCGGTCATCCGCGCGTTCCACCGCGAGCGGCACGAGCAGGAGCGCTTCGGCACCGCGAGCGCGGCGCTCATGAATACGCAGCTGTTCGTCAACCGCACCATGGCGTTCATGGGCCCGGTCATGACGCTCATCATGTACGGCGTCACGGTCATGATCGAGTGGTTCGGCGCGAAAAGCATCAACGCCGGCAACATGCAGATCGGCGACATGATCGCCTTTTCGACCTACGCCTCGCTCATCATCATGGCCTTCATGATGATCACGATCGTGGCGGTGCTCCTGCCGCGCGCCGAGGTCTCGGCCACGCGCGTGGACGAGATCCTGCGCACGCGCGCGAGCGTGCGCGACCCGCGCAGCCCCGAGCCCGTGCCCGCGGACGCGACCGTCACGTTCGACCACGTGTCGTTCCGCTACCCCGGCGCGGAGGACGACGTGCTGCACGACATCAGCTTCACGGCGCGGCCCGGCGAGGTCACGGCCATCGTCGGCTCGACCGGCTGCGGCAAGTCGACGCTGCTCAACCTCATCCCGCGCTTTTACGATGCGACCGGCGGCACGGTCAGCATCGGCGGCGTGAACGTGCGCCGCCTGCCGCAGGCCGGCCTGCGCGCCCTGCTTGGCTACGTGCCGCAAAAGGGCGTGCTCTTCACGGGCGACATTCTCTCGAACCTCGAGTTTGCCGGCGACGTCTCGGAGGCCGATGCCATCCGCGCCGCCGCCACGGCGCAGGCCGAGGACTTCATCTGGTCGCGGCCGCACCACTTCCTCACGCCGGTGGCGCAGGGCGGGGCGAACGTGTCCGGCGGGCAGCGGCAGCGCCTGTCCATCGCGCGCGCCATTGCCAAGCATCCGCAGGTGTACCTGTTTGACGACAGCTTCTCCGCGCTCGACTATCAGACGGACGCCGCGCTGCGTCAGGCGCTGGCCAAGCAGACGCACGACGCCACGGTCATCATCGTGGCGCAGCGCCTGAGCACCATCCTGCACGCGGACCAGATCCTCGTGCTCGACGGCGGGCGCATCGTCGGCTGCGGCACGCACAGCGCGCTGCTGCGCAGCTGCGAAACTTACCGCGAGATCGCGCTCAGCCAGCTCAGCGCCGCGGAACTCGGAGAGGAGGGCTGACCATGGCGGGTCCCAGACGCGGACCGGGCCGCATCCCGGAAAAACCGAAAAACTTCAAGGGCACGATCGGAAAGCTCTTCCGCTACCTCGGCCGCTACCGGCTGCCGCTCGCGCTCGTGCTCGTGCTCGCGCTGGCGAGCACGGCCTTCGGCATCGTCGGGCCGAAGATCCTCTCGACGGCCACGACGGAGCTGGCCACCGGCCTCGGGCGCAAGCTCTCGGGCCTCGGCGGCATCGACTTCGGCAAGATCGGAAAGAT
>CAKTNQ010000096.1:0-2479 GCA_934589185.1 uncultured Oscillospiraceae bacterium
GTCAGCAGCGCGTCCGACCCGTCGGGCATGTCAAAGAGCTTGTGCTCGAGATAGTGCGCCACACCGGCGGGCGTGTCCGTCCACGTGTCGCCTACGCGAAAGCGCCGGTCGGCCCCGCCGTAGCAGGTCGCAAACACGGCGTAGCTGCGCTGAAAGTCGGGCTTGCAGAGCACGCGCACGCGCAGGCCGTTCGGCAGCGTCGTCGCCCAGACGTTTTCGGGTCGTTCATTCGTCATCGGCAGGTCCCTCCGTTCCCTTGAGCAGATACACACAGTCGCACACGATCCCGGCGGCGATGTCCGTCACGTCCGTGCGCGTGACCTCTTCCACGAGCGCGGCCATCTCGGCCGGGTCGATGTCCAGCCCCTGCACCGTGCGGTTGAGCCAGTACCACGCCAGCGCGTCGGGCGCGTCGGCCGTGGCGCGCAGGTCGCTGGCCACGCTGCGGATGGCGGCCTGAAGCTCGCCGTCCGTAAAGTCGCCGGTGCGCACGGCGTCGAGCTGCGCCGTGATCTCGGTGAGCGCGCGCTCGTAGTTTTTCGCGTCGATGCCGCTCGTCACGGTCAGCAGGCCCTTGTGCGTGCTCAGGCGCGAGCCGACGTAGTAGCACAGGCTGAGCTTTTCGCGCACGTTCAAAAAGAGTTTGGACGTGACGCAGCCGCCGTAGAGCGCGTTGAAGACAAACAGCGCCGGGATGTCCGGCTCCTCCATACAGGCACCCAGCCGGTAGCCCACGGCGAGCTGCCCCTGCGCGACCGGGAGCGTCTCGGTCACATAGCGCGGCTCGGCTTCCAGCGCGTTCATGCGGATGTCGGTGCCGATGTCCTCGTCGATCTCGCCGCGCGGCATCGTCGAGAGCACGTCCGTGAGGATGCGCGCAACGTGCCTTCCCTCGAGCGAGCCGCAGTAGAAAATCTCTACCGGGCTGGTCGAGAGCACGTCGTGGTAGCGCATCGTGAGCTTGCGGTAGTGGATGCGCTCGGCGTCCGCCTCCTCGCCGAGGCGGGGCACGGCGTAGTCCTCGCAGCAGCACATGTGCGCGTACAATCGCTCGATGGCGTAGGCGCGCTTGTTGTTCATCCCGGCGCGGATGCGCTCGAGCAGCTTCTCGCGCTCACTGCTGACAATGTCGGGCCGCAGCAGGCCGCCGCGCGTGTTCGGGTGCAGCAGGAGGTCGGCCACGTCGGCCGCGAGCCGGGGAAACACGTCCTCGCCCACCGCGCCGTCGTCGGCAAACTCGGCCTCGAAGCCCACGGCCTGGATCTCGCCGAGCTTGCGCACGCTCGGCGTGATGCTCGCGCCGTAGAGGTTCTCGAGCTCGGCCGCGATCGTCTCCAGATCGGGCAGGCGCGTGCTGCCGCGCCGCAGTACATACGGCAGCACGGCCGTGCACGCCGCCGTAGAGCGCCGCAGCTGCGTCAGCAGGTTCACGCTCAGCCACGCGGTCTTGAACTTGTCCGTGCGCAGGGCGGTCAGCCACACGCCGGGGAGAATTTCCGTGCGGATGCGTTCCATAAGATACGCTCCTTTCGCCAATGGTGTGTCCATAATTTTTGAATACAATATTATATCACGCCTTACCTATCTTGGGAATAGGGCTTCGGGCGTTTTTTGCCGATGCCGCCGCCGTCGTAGGGCTCGTTGTCCACGGTCACGCCGTCGGGCCGCAGGCGGATGGTGTGCAGCAGACCGGCCCCGTCGCGCCAGCGCACGGTACACTCCGGCCAGCCGGCCGGCAGGTGCGGCTCGGGGTAGAGCACGCCGCCGCGCAGGTGCAGCCCCAGCAGGTCCTCCGCCGCGATGCGCAGGTACCACCCGGCCGCGCCCGTGTACCACGTCCACCCGGCCGCACCGGCGTTGTCCCCACCCGCGATGTCGGCCGCGAGCACGTACGGCTCACCCTCGTAGCGCGCGGGGTCGTGCGCCGTGGGCAGCACGGCGTGCAGGATCTCCGCGCCCTCGGCCGTGCGGCCCGTGCGCAGCAGCGCCATGGCCAGCCACAGCGCGCCGTGGGTGTACTGCCCGCCGTTTTCGCGCAGGCCTGCGCCGTAGCTGCGCACGTAGCCCGTCTCGGGCGTGCGCCGCGTGATCGGTGGGTCAAACAGCCGCACCACGTTGTGCTCCCGGTCAAAGAGCTGCGCCACCGCGCTCGTGAGCGCGGTCTGCACGCGGCCGGGGTCGGCGTGCGTGTCGAGCGCGGCGAACGCCTGCGCGATCGCGTCGATGCGGCACTCGTCGCTCTCGGCCGAGCCGAGCGGCCGCCCATCGTCATAGTACCCGCGCCGGTACCACGCGCCGTCCCACGCGTCCTCGGCCGCGCGCGTGCAGTGGTCGGCGGCGAGGCGCAGCTGCCCGGCCGCGTGCCCGCCCACGAGCGCGGCGAATTTCCGCGCCGTGATGGCGAAAAACCACGTCAGCCACACGCTCTCGCCCCGGCCCTGTGCGCCCACGCGGTCAAAGGCGTCGTTCCAGTCGCCGG
>CAKTNQ010000097.1:0-2318 GCA_934589185.1 uncultured Oscillospiraceae bacterium
ATCTCGGACAAGAGCCAGATCTTCCAGACCATTCAGGCCGTCAAGAGCAACACCCCCGTGTACGTTGCGCTCGCGCCGGCGTTCGTGGGGCAGTTCGGCCCCGAGGGCGTGCCGGAGCGGATGCGCAGTGCGTTCCAGCGCCTCGGCTTTGCCGACGTGTATGAGGTCGCCATCGGCGCGGACCTGTGCGTGATCGAGGAGGCGGCGGACTTTCTTGAGGAAGTGCCCGACAAGCACAAGTTCATGGTCACATCCTGCTGCCCGTCGTGGAGCGACATGGTCAAAAAGCTCTTCCCCCAGTTTGAAAAGAACATCTCCGTGGCCTTCACGCCCATGGTGCTCACCGCGCGCATGATCAAGCGCGACCACCCGGACTGCAAGGTCGTGTTCATCGGACCGTGCGACTCGAAAAAGCTCGAGGCGCGGCGCCAGAGCGTGCGCAGCGACGTGGACTTCGTGCTCACGTTCGAGGAGGCGCTCGGCATCTTCGCGGCCAAGGGCATGGACAAGGCGTTCCTGCCCGAGGACGAGGAGGAGCTGCCGGCCAACTCTAGCCGCGACGCGCGCTGCTTTGCCTATTCCGGCGGTGTGGCGCAGGCGGTCGTCAACGCCATCCACGACATGGACCCCGACCGGGAGGTCAAGGTCGCCGCGGCGACCGGTCTGGCCGACTGCCGCAAGCTGCTGATGATGGCCAAGGCCGGCAAGTACGACGGCTACCTGCTCGAGGGCATGGCCTGCCCGGGCGGCTGCATCGCCGGCGCGGGCACAATGCGCCCGATCGAGCAGGCGCACAAGGAGGTCGAGGCGTTCAGCTCCGAGGCAAAGTTCACCTGCGCCAACGACACGCCGTACATGGAGTACCTGCCCCTCATCGAGGAGAAGGACAAGATCCGCAAACTGTGATTCCCTGCGCACCGCTCAGACAGCGGTGCGCAGTTTTTATTCTTTCTATCATATGCCCAAAAACAAGCGGTCACGCACCCGATTTTTTTCCGCACTTCGGGGTGGACAAGCGCGCCCGTTCGCGGTACAATAGCAAAAATCATCACCGGGGTGCGTATCCGCTCCGGTTTCCACACTGCAAATCGTTATAAGGAGGTCTTTCCCATGGCTTACTTCTTTTCCGGCCAGTCGCACACGTTCAATGAGTATCTGCTGGTGCCCGGCTACTCGTCGAGCGAGTGCATCCCGGACAACGTTTCCCTGCGCACGCCGCTGACGCGCTTTCGCGCGGGCGAGGAACCGGCCCTGTCGCTGAACGTGCCGATGGTCTCGGCCGTGATGCAGTCCGTGTCCGGCGACCGGCTGGCCGTCGCGCTGGCGCAGGAGGGCGGCGTGTCGTTCCTGTACGGCTCGCAGTCGATCGAGGACGAGGCTGCGATGGTCGCCCGTGTCAAGAGCTACAAGGCGGGCTTTGTGCGCAGCGATTCGAACATCAGCCCCGACGCGACATTGGCGGACATTCTGGCCCTGCGGGAGCAGACCGGCCACTCCACCGTCGCCGTCACCGAGGACGGCACGGCCGACGGCCGCCTGGTCGGCATCGTCACGAGCCGCGACTACCGCGTGAGCCGCATGGCGCCCGAGACGCCGGTGCGCGAATTCATGACGCCGCGCGAGAAGATGATCACCGCGCCCGACGGCACGTCCCTGAAGGAAGCCAACAACATCATCTGGGAGCACAAGCTCAACTCCCTGCCCATCGTCAACGACGAGGGCCGCCTGTGCGCGTTCGTGTTCCGCAAGGACTATGACCTCCACAAGCAGAAGCCGAACGAACTGCTCGACAGCCAGAAGCGCTACCTCGTCGGCGCCGGCATCAACACCCGCGACTATGCCGAGCGCGTGCCCGCGCTGGTCGAGGCCGGTGTGGACGTGCTCGTCATCGACTCGTCCGAGGGCTACTCCGAGTGGCAGAAGCGCACGCTCGAGTGGATCCGCGAGCGCTACGGCGACAGCGTCAAGGTCGGTGCCGGCAACGTCGTGGACGCGGACGGCTTCCGCTTCCTGGCCGACTGCGGCGCGGACTTCGTGAAGGTCGGCATCGGCGGCGGCTCCATCTGCATCACGCGCGAGACTAAGGGCATCGGCCGCGGCCAGGCGACCGCCGTCATCGAGGTCTGCCGCGCGCGCGATGAGTACTTCCGCGAGACCGGCATCTACGTGCCCGTCTGCTCCGACGGCGGCATCGTCCACGACCACCACATCACGCTCGCGCTGGCCATGGGCGCGGACTTCGTGATGCTCGGCCGCTACTTCGCCCGCTTCGACGAGAGCCCGTCGGACAAGGTCAACGTCAACGGCACGCTCATGAA
>CAKTNQ010000098.1:0-2301 GCA_934589185.1 uncultured Oscillospiraceae bacterium
CTGCGCGGCATACAGAGGAGTGTTGCGCTTATGGCCAAAGAAAAGAAGGTCGAGCAGATCACCGATATGGAAGTCGACTTCGCCCAGTGGTTCACCGACGTGTGCACCAAGGCGGAGCTCGTGGATTATTCCGATGTCAAGGGCCTGTTCATCATGCGCCCGTATGGCTACGCCATCTGGGAGAACATCCAGAAGATACTCGACGGCAAGTTCAAGGCGACCGGTCACCAGAATGTGGCCATGCCGATGCTGATCCCCGAGAGCCTGCTGCAGAAGGAGAAGGACCACGTCGAGGGCTTCGCGCCCGAGTGCGCGTGGGTCACGATGGGCGGCAGCGAGGAGCTGCCGGAGCGCCTGTGCGTGCGCCCGACGTCCGAGACGCTCTTCTGCCAGCACTGGAGCCACATCGTGCACAGCTGGCGCGACCTGCCGTGCCTGTATAACCAGTGGTGCAGCGTCATGCGCTGGGAAAAGACCACCCGTCCGTTCCTGCGCGGGCGTGAGTTCCTCTGGCAGGAGGGCCACACCCTGCACGCCACCGAGGCCGAGGCCCGCAAGGAGACGCTGCAGATGCTCGAGATTTATGCCGAGACCTGCGAGCAGGAGCTGGCCATGCCCGTCATCCGCGGCAACAAGACCGACAAGGAGAAGTTCGCCGGCGCCGTGAACACCTACACCATCGAGTGCATGATGCACGACCACAAGGCGCTCCAGTCCGGCACGAGCCACTACTTCGGCGACGGGTTTGCCCGCGCGTTCGACATCACCTACACCGACAAGAACAACCAGCAGGCCTATCCGCACCAGACCTCGTGGGGCATGTCCACGCGCGTCATCGGCGGCCTGATCATGACCCACGGCGACAACAGCGGTCTCGTGCTGCCGCCGCACATCGCGCCGATCCAGGTCATCGTGCTGCCCATCGCGGCGCACAAGCCCGGCGTGACCGAGAAGGCCGAGGAGCTCGTTGCGCGCCTGAAGGCCGCCGGCCTGCGCGCGCAGGGCGACTTCAGCGACAACAGCCCCGGCTGGAAGTTCGCCAACTGGGAGATGAAGGGCGTGCCGCTGCGCGTCGAGATCGGCCCGAAGGACATCGAGGCTGGCCACTGCGTCGCCGTCCGCCGCGACAACGGCGAGAAGATCACCGTCGCGCTCGACGAGCTCGAGGCGCGCATCCCCGAGCTGCTCGAGACCGTGCAGCAGGGCCTGTTCGACAAGGCCAAGCGCAATCTCGACGAGCACACCTATGCCGCGCACTCGCTGGCCGAGGCCAAGGAGCTGCAGGAGAAAAACGGCGGCTTTATCAAGACCATGTGGTGCGGCGACCTCGCCTGCGAGCTCGAGATGAAGGACAAGGCCGGCATGTCCAGCCGCTGCATCCCGTTCGAGCAGGAGCACCTCGACGACGTGTGCCCCGTGTGCGGTAAGCCCGCCAAGTGCATGATCTACTGGGGCGTGGCGTACTGAGCCGAGCCCGAAACGCAAAAATCAACCGCCCGCTGCGATCGCAGCGGGCGGTTTTGTTTATTCGTTTTCGATATAAAAGATCTTGTGCAGCGTCTGCACCGGGAGCTTCACGACGCTGCGGTCATAGGTCACGAGGCCGTTGAGCTCGTGCTCCACGTCGCTCAGCTGCGTGTACACCGCGGCGCTGAGCCCCTGCGCGATGGCGGGGCGGATCTGCTCGTCATAGAGCGCCTGCAGCGCGTACTCGAGCGAGAGCGGCGCGTCGCACGTCTTGTAGCCGACGCTCCTGCCGCCGACGGCGTGGCCCTCGACGCGGTGGATATAGCCGCCGAACTCCGACAGCAGCGTGGCGCGGCCGAGCTTGTCGGGCTGAAACTTGTACTTCTGGAAATACACGTGCAGGCTGCGCACATCGCCGAAGCCCTGATCGTGCCAGCCGCTGGCCGGGTCGATCGTGCGCGTCTTGTCCACGGACCGGATGACCTGCACGGCCGTCTGACTGTCAAACTGGCCCCAGCCCTCGTTGAACGGCACCCACACGGCGATGCACGGGTGGTTGTAGAGCGTGGTGACCATGTCGCGCAGCTCGTTCAAAAACGCCTTGCGCGCCGTCACGTTCGTGCGGCCGAAGAGGGGGTACCAGCTGTCGTCGAGGTGCCAGCCCGTCACAAGCGGGGTCGAGACGATGAGCGGGTCATAGCGCCTGCCGCCGCAGGGCATGTCCTGCCAGACGAGCATGCCCAGCCGGTCGCAGTGATAGTACCAGCGGTCGCACTCGACCTTGATGTGCTTGCGCAGCATGTTGAAGCCCATGTCCTTGGCCAGCTGGATGTC
>CAKTNQ010000099.1:0-2283 GCA_934589185.1 uncultured Oscillospiraceae bacterium
CTCGCCTGCATCGACCACAACGGCGCGAGCGCCGCGGGCGTGATGCAGTGGCTGGGCGACGTGCGGC
This sequence comes from uncultured Oscillospiraceae bacterium, assembly GCA_934589185.1. Taxonomy (GTDB): domain Bacteria; phylum Bacillota; class Clostridia; order Oscillospirales; family Oscillospiraceae; genus CAG-103. Next base: position 68 of record CAKTNQ010000099.1, read on the forward strand.
GCATCTACCGCACGCAGGAGCGCTACTCGGGGCTCGTGCGCACCATCGCAGCCGAGCTGGACGTGCCGTGCGTGGACCCGCGCGAGCGCTTTCTCGACGGGGGCGACACACGCGCGCTCAACGCGGACGACGGCATCCACCTGTCGGAGGCGGGCTATCGGCTGTTTTACGGCGCGCTCATCGAGCAGGTGCGTGCGATCGTCTGAACTGCATAGAAAAGGAGCGGACACCGCGCTTGGTGTCCGCTCCTTTTTTCGCTCATATGCGGCAGGCCGCCTGCGTGCGTGCGCGCAGGCACGCGGCCGTCTGCGCGTCCGCCTGACCGGGCAGCAGCCGCCAGACCCAGTTGCCGGCGGCCGTGCCGGGCGTGTTCATGCGGCTCTCGGCGCCGAGGCCGAGCACATCCTGCATCTGCGCGATGAACAGCTCCGCGCGTGAGCCCATGCCGGCGCGCAGCAGCGCCTCCGGCAGGCGCGCCACGTCGTACACGCCGAGGCAGCGCATGGCATAGTCGGCGTCCGCGCCGCCGAGCGCCGCCCAAGCGGCGGCGGGCGCGTTGTCGTGCGTGCCGACGTAGCAGACGCTGTGCGCGCGCACGCGGTCGGGCCGGTGCTCGGACGTGCCGCTCGGGTCGAAGCCGAAGAGCAGCACGCGCATGCCCGGGCAGCCGGAGCGCGCGACGAGGCGGCGCACGTCGTCATCGATCGTGCCGAGGTCCTCGGCGATGAGCTGCAGCTCCGGCGCTGCCGTGTGCAGCGCCTGCAGCAGCGCCGGGCCGGGGCCGGGCGCCCAGTGGCCGCCGCGGGCGGTCAGTTCGCCGCGCGGCACCACCCAATAGCTCGAAATGGCACGGAAATGGTCGATACGCACCACATCGTAGCGCTTTGCAGCGCCGCGGATGCGCTCCTTCCACCACCGGAAGCCGTCCGCGCGCATGGCATCCCAGTCGTAGAGCGGGTTGCCCCAGAGCTGGCCGTCGGCGCTGAAATAGTCCGGCGGGACACCGGCGGCAGCGCTTGGCTGCCCGTCCGGGTCGAGGCAGAACTGCCCCGGTTGCGCCCAGACATCCGCGCTGTCGGGCGCGACGTACATGGGCAGGTCGCCGATGATGCGCACGCCGTGCGCGTGGGCATAGGCACGCACCGCGTCCCACTGGCGGGTGAACTCCGTCTGGAGGTAGGCGTGCAGGAGCACGCGGTCGTCGAGCCGCTCTAAAGCCTCCACGAGCGCGGCGGCGTCCCGGTCGCGCAGGGGCTGCGGCCAGGCATACCACGGCGCGCCGCCCTGTTCTTCCTTCACGGCCATGTACAGGCAGTAGTCGCGCAGCCACGGCTCGGCCGCGAGCGCCGCGCGCAGCGCGGGCGCGGCAGTGTCCCGTTCGCGCGCGAACGCCGCGTCCCAGAGCGCGGCCCTGCCCGCGTGTACGCGGTCATAGTCCACGCGCATGGGGTCCTCGCCCCAGTCGACGGCGCGCACCTCGTCCACCGTGAGCGCGCCGCGCGCCAGAAACGGCTCAGGCGAGAGCAGGTCGGTGCTGCCGGCAAACGTCGAGGCCGACAGGTACGGCGAGTGCGCGCCGTCCGGCGGGTTGAGGGGCAGGATCTGCCAATAGCGCTGCCCGGCGGCAGCGAGAAAGTCAATGAAATCCCGGGCGTCTGTGCCCAGGTCGCCGATGCCGCACGGCCCCGGCAGGGCCGACACCGGCAGCAGGATACCGCTGGAACGGTTCATGCTCCGTCACTCCTTTTGATAGCTGCGGATGATCTCGCGGAACTTCGGGTTGCGCGGCAGCAGGCGCATGAGCGGCAGGCCCAGCACGCCGAGCACGGCGACCTCACCAAGCGCGACCTGACCGCCGAAGACCCAGAACGATGCATTCAGGTGCGGGAACACGGCGTCCGTGAGCGACCACGTGAGCACCGCGCCGACAAACACGAAATTGAACACGACCGGCATGAGCGCGGCGAGGATGCACCGCACCCACGACTGCGCGCCGCGGCCGCGGCCGAGCCACGCCGTGCACAGCGCGGCCAGCAGTGTTGCGAGCGAGCCGAAGATCACGTCAAAAATGCCCGCCGCGCTCAGCAGATTTGCGATCGCGCAGCCGGCGAACAGGCCCCACGCCGTGCAGGGGATGAAAAACGGCAAAATGCACAGCACCTCCGAGACCCGGCACTGGATCGCTCCGTAACTGATCGGCGCCAGAAGCATCGTCA
>CAKTNQ010000100.1:0-2197 GCA_934589185.1 uncultured Oscillospiraceae bacterium
ATTTTGGCCGGCGCGCCGGGTGGTTTTGATCTTAAGAGCGCTCACATCTTGCAGGCACGCATGGCTTGCGGGTGTTCGCCTGCGTTATTCGGCGCTTTCCGCGGCAGGGGCTGTCTCCGGGGCCTCGGCCTGCGCCGCGGCGGCGGTGTTGGCCGCGTTGACGTCATGGTTCAGGTCCTTGATGAAGCAGCGGCGGCGCTTGTGCTGCTCTTTCTCGAGCCGCTTCCACTGCGCGAGGATATGGTCATTGAGCTCGAGCATGGGGCCGGTCTCCGCAAACTGCACGCCGTGGCGGTTGCAGCTCTGACAGACGTGGTCCATCATGACGGCGTTGATGCCCTCGGTCTGCAGATCGGGCCGCACGGCCGTGAGCAGCATGATGAGCGTGTCGCTGTGGTGCAGGTCGTTGAGCACGCCCGCCCAGCCGAACGGGAACAGGCGGCCGTCAGAGTGCTTGAGCGCGACCGAGGGATCGAGCGCCGTGACGCCGAAGGCGACGAGCTTGTCCTGCTCGTCGAGCACGAAGCAGACAAAGTCCGGATCCACGAGCGGGATGAACTTGTTGGCATAGCGCTCGATCTGCTCGTCCGAGAGCTCCACGACGCCGTAGAGCGGCGCGTAGGCCGCGTTGACCAGCTCAAAGACCTGACGGACAAACGGGCCGTACTCGCTCTTATGATGCACGGTGGCCACGTGCAGGTTCTTGCGCTTGAGGATAAACTCCGAGAGCTTGTGCAGGCGCTCGGCCTCCGTACTGCCCGGCGCGGGCACCGTGATGCGGTACTCGATCCAGTCGACATCCTTGCGGTAGCCGAGGCGGGCGAGGTGCTCGAGATAATACGGCGCGTTGTAGTTGGTGAAAAACAGGCTCCGGCGGTCAAAGCCCTCGACGAGCATGCCCTCACGGTCCATGTCCGTGAAGCCGAGCGGGCCGTGCACCTGGTCGCACCCTTTCTCGCGCGCCCAGCGCTCGACCATGCCGAACAGCGCCGCCGAGACCTCGGAATCGTCCACGAAGTCTACCTGGCTGAAGCGCATGCGGTGCGTGCCGAACTTGTCGTTGGCCTTGTGGCTGAGGATTGCGCCGATGCGGCCGACGATCTCCCCGTCGCGCCAGGCCAGCCAGCAGCGCGCCTCGCAGTAATCGAACGCGGGGTTCTTGCCCGGCGTCCAGTCCGAGAGATCATCGCCGTAGAACGAGGGAATATAGTTCGGGTTATCGGCATAGAGCCGGTTGGGATACTGCATAAACTGGCGCAGCTCGTGCTTGGTCGTGACCTCGGTCACGACGACCGGGCTGTGCTTTTCAAACTTCTGCATGAGAATATTCTCCTTACGAAAGCAATGACCAGCGTGATCTCTGGTCTGGCGATAGTATAGCGCGCATTGCGCCGGATTTCAACCTTTGCGTGCGTGGTTATTCACCCAATCGGCACCGTTCGACACGAAAAATCCCCCAGAGCGGACGCTCCGGGGGACCGTTTTTCCTGTTTCTGCTTACAGGAGCTCGGAATACCATTTGTCGATCGCGTCGACGATCGCGGCTGCCTTGCCTTCCCTGCAGATCTCCAGAATGTCGGATGCGAGGCCGAGGCCCCAGTGGACGAATGCATTTGCGTTCATGCTGCTTTACCCCTTTCTTGATGTTCCGCCGCCGCACACACTTCGGCGCCGGACAGGTTGGTGGCAATACCGGTTACAGGTTTATTTTACCGGTTTTGCGCGGGATGTCAAGCGGACAAACAGCGTCAAGTGCGCAATTTCCCTGCCGCTTTCTTAGCGCGTTCCTGACAGATTTTCGGTGCTTTTCCCGCCGGGCGGCTTGCACTGCGCGCCGGAATCGGCTATAATGAGCGTTGCGCCGGTTTTGTGTCAAAAAAGGCGCAACCATCGCGAGGGGGGAAAAGTACATGCAATGCCGCGAATGTCATGCGGAGCTGCCGCAGGGCGCGCGCCGCTGCCCGCAGTGCGGGCGGCCGGTCCTGCACGAAAAGATCTGGCGGAACAAGCGCCTGCGCGCGCTGCTCATCGGCATCGTCATCGTGCTCGTCGCCGTCGGCGCGGGGTTTGCCGTCGTCGCCTCGCAGGATGCCGCCGTGAACAGCCGCGTCAAGGACGCGATCTGCAGCTTCCAGTTTGACACCGCCGAGACGCTGCGGCGCGACGTCAAGCTCTTTCCCGCCGGGGACAACGACCT
>CAKTNQ010000101.1:0-2168 GCA_934589185.1 uncultured Oscillospiraceae bacterium
AACCAATTCGCTGCCCTACATATATGACACACCTAATAGGAAGTGTGCAGTATGTCTTGCAAATCGAACCGGAAAATTGTTGGTTTCTAAATGCCAAGCAAAAGCTGCTGGACTATGCTCGTGCATATTTTAGAGCCGAAGGATTAGGGGAAGAATACTATTTGCATCGCAGTCGCTTACGCGAAAAAGATGAATGAAATGCAGGGCAGCGACCTCAGACTTCAGGATCGCATTCAGATTTACAATGCATCATACTCACATTATCAACCGTGTCATGCAACAGCAGAAATTTCCTCCCGTAAAGCTATAATCATGCTATACTTTTCCGGCAGAGTGTGCTATGATTTAGCAGGTGTTCGGCCGGTCACGACCGAAATATCTTTTGAAGCGTTGGAAAAGATGCCCTCCCCCTTATGATACGGAGGGCTCTGAAAATCTTTCACTAAGGTGACATACCCCTTAGGTTCTCGTGCTTTCAGCGTGTGGGTTCGAGTCCCTTCAGGCGCACCAAAACCTCACGGTGGCTGTTGACCGGCCACCGTGGGGTTTTTATATTTCATAAGATACATCTGTCGGTCAATCCGGCGCGATCGCCGCCTTCAGCCGCGCTGCGCCGAGCACGAGCTCGGCGCGCGTCAGACCGGAATAGCGCAGGATGAGCTCATTTTGGTGCAGTCCCTTCACCGCCGCCTGCTGCTCGACCGGCACGGCATAGACGCCCTGCTGCAGCATCCGCCGGACGAGCGTGTCCGTGCACTGGACTCCATCAAAGGCCGCGACCAGGTTCATGCCCGCAGCACCGCCGCTGATGTGTACCGCAGGCCCGAACTGCGCACGCAGGCAGTCCGTCAGATCATCACGGCGGGCTCTGTATTCCTTTTTCATGCGGCGGGTGTGCCGCTCAAGCTCCCCGTCGCGCAAAAACGCCGCCAGTGCAAGCTGATCGAGCGAATTGGTGTGGTGGTCAGACAGGCGCTTTTGCGTGCACAACGAGGCGATCAGCTGCACGGACGGAAAGAGCACCTTGCTGAACGTCCCGACGGAGAGCACACACTCCGGTGCAAGCTCGAAGAGCGAGGACGTCGGTGGAGCTTCATAGTTGAACTCGCTCTCAAAATTGTCCTCCAGGAGATACGCCCCGGTGCGTTTGGCGAACGCGACCAGCTCCATGCGGCGCGTCATAGGCATGATCGCGCCGGTGGGAAACTGCCGCGCAGGCGAACAGATGATGAGCGTGGGTTTGCGCCCGACCGGAATCCGCGGCGTATCTCCTATGTGCAGAAAATATGCGAAACCTTTTGCCATGAACACCGTCTTTTCCAGTAAAGGAAGGTGGTTATTTATGAAAAAAGCAAGACTGCTCCCAGCACTGATCCTGGCCCTGCTGTTCCTCCTCCCCGCCGGCTGCGGCAAACAGGCCACGACCGTATCTCCGTCAACACCGACGCCCGCTGAAACCGTGACTGCGTCCGGGACTGCCGGAACGCTGCGCGTGCAGGTGCCGGATGGCTGGAAGTATGAAGTCTGCCCCGAGGGGACGCTCGACGACTCGGAAGCCTGCTTCGGCGTAAAGCTCTGGCCGGACAGCGGCTCGGACAGCTGTGTGCAGCTGTACTGGTCGGACAACTTCGGCGTGTGCGGCACGGGGCTGAAGGAAGAAACGCTGACGCTCGCCGGGGACAGCGTCTCTGCCGGGTATTATGACGGCGACAAAAACTGGACGTTTCTCAGCTTCCAGGGCAAAAACCGCGGCATCATCGCCTGGGCCGATCCGAACGCCGGCTGGTTCGCGGACAAGGGCGACCAGCTGCTGGCCGTGCTCGACACGGTCGAGTGGGAACCGGCAGCATAAATAAGGTCATAAAAAAACACGCCCCGCAGCAGAGCTTCTGCTGCGGGGCGATTCTTGTAATATGTTATTTCGCTGCGGCGGGGACGGCGGCAGGAGCCGCGGCTTCGGCTGCTTCGGTCTCCGGCTGCGCGGCGGCAAAGCCCTGCGCAAGGCCGTGCTCGCGGATGTACTTGCGGTTTTTGTACACGCCGACGGTCAGGAACGGAACGACCACGACCGCGATGCCGAGATAGCCGCAATAGCCATAGCCGTACTTGATGATGTTCGTGAGGCCGGCCATGGAGATGGACATGGACAAAATGATGATGAACGCGGA
>CAKTNQ010000102.1:0-2065 GCA_934589185.1 uncultured Oscillospiraceae bacterium
CGATCTATGTGGATAAAGAGACGGGCGTGAATTATCTCTTTATCGTAAGCGGATATGCGGGTGGATTGACGCCGTTGTTGGATGCGGAGGGAAAGCCGGTCGTCACAAAGGAGACTGCCGACTGATAAAACCGCGCTCGCTATCCGGCGCAAAAAGTTGTTTTGTTATGGCAGAGAAAAGACCGGCGCGGCCACAAAGGCCGCGCCGGTCATTTTTTTGGATATCCGCCTTGCATCAGCCGGTGGTGACATAGCTGCCCGACTCCGGCGCCTTGGCGAGAAACGGCACGAAGCGCGTCGCCGCGTCAAAGCTGCTGTCGGCGGCGATGGCGCTGCGCAGCGTGGAGACGTTGTCCGCCGTTGCGAACACGCACACGCGGTCAAACAGCTTCGGCAGCACCGTCATGTCCTGCCCGGAGAGCTTGGCCTGCTTTTGCAGGATGGAGTCCGCGCTCACGATCGCGCTCACGCGCAGCCCCGTAACGGTCAGGTTCGCGCGCAGATACTTTGCCAGCGCGACGACCGCGTCCGTGCGCGAGGGCGTGCCGCTCTGGGACGCATATTTGAGCTCCGTGGCCGCGAGCGGCTGCTGCAGGTACGAGAACGCGACCTCGTCAAAGCCCAGGTCGTGCAGCTCCTTGCAGAGGCTGACGAGGTACGTGCGGATGAACGTGCTGTACGGGTCGACCCAGCCGCCGGAGCCGTCGGTATACGCGCTGCCGGACGCGGTCTGCAGTGCGGTGGCGGCGTAGCGCTCGGCCATGAGCGTGTCGACGCACGTGCTCACGACGGCGACGAGGTAGATGTTCTGCCCCTTGACGGTCCGGATCGCGTCGGCGAGCTCGGCCGTGCCGTTGACGCCGTAGGCCGCGGCGTCCGAGACGCCGGACTTCCAGCTCAGCGTGCCGCCGGGGGCCTTCATCTGCAGCACGAGGGCGTTGCCGCCCGCCGCCTTCACGGCGGAGGCCGCGCGCGTGAGCCCGTCAGGCGTGATCTTGTCGGCCGTCAGGTACTGCGCGTGCAGCTCGGTGAGACCCTTGCCCGCGTCGGAGACGATGCCGGAATAGTCCGGGTCCTCGAGCACGACCTCGGTGTCGACCGTCTCGGGCTGGCCGTCGGCGGTGACGGGGGCGGGCGTTTCCATGATGGGGAAGACGACGTGCAGAGAGCCGTCGCTGCCATAGACGATGTATTTCTGGCCGGCGTAGAAGAGAATGACGGCCAGCACGATCAGCCCGGCGAGGATCCACAGGATCACCGGCCAGACCTTGCCCCGGCTGCGCCGGGCGCGGTAAACGTCGTTGCGATGGGCGCGCATCGGCACACCTCCTTTGGGTCAGGCGGCGTCAGCCGCGGTTTTCAATGTCGCTGATGAGGGCGATGCGGCGCGCGTGGCGGCCGCCCTCAAATTCGGTGGTCAGGAACGTGTCCACGATCTTGAGCGCGAGGCCCGGGCCGAGCACGCGCGCACCCATGGCGAGGATGTTCGCGTCGTTGTGGCGGCGGGTCATCTCGGCGGAGTAGCAGTCGCCGCACAGGGCGGCGCGGATGCCCTTGACCTTGTTCGCGGAGATGGAGATGCCGATGCCGGTGCCACAGATGAGGATGCCGCGCTCGCATTCCCCGCCCGCGACTGCGCGCGCCACGGCCTCGCCGTAGATGGGGTAGTCGCAGCTTTCCTCACTGTAGGTGCCGAAGTCCTTGTAGGCGAGCCCGAGCTCGTCGAGATGGCGCATGACCTCCTGCTTGAGGGCATAGCCGCCGTGGTCACATCCGATCGCAATCATATACAATACCTCGATTTCTGAAATTTCCCGGTGTTAAAATGGCCAGTCCGGGAGCCATTTGAGCACATTCCATGCGTAGCTGCGCGAAACCGTCACGCCCGTGAGCACGGGGTAAAACAGTGCGAGCAGCGCACCGCTCGCCGCGGTAAAGGCGTACACGATGCCGAAATATCCCCGCTGCCGCAGCCGGTCGAACACATAGCCGAGCGCGAGCACGAGAAAGAGCGTCGCCGCGAAGTAGTGGTATTCGAACGTCAGGCGCGAGATGAACACCCACGG
>CAKTNQ010000103.1:0-1978 GCA_934589185.1 uncultured Oscillospiraceae bacterium
TGATGCTCATCCGCAAGTACTCCGACTATGTCCGCTGGCCGATCGTCATGGACGTCGAGCAGAGCGACTGGGTCGACACCGGCGAGAAGGACGAAAAGGGCGAGCCGAAGATGGAGATGGTCACCAAGACCGAGGAGCAGACCATCAACAGCATGGTCCCCATCTGGCAGCGCAGCCGCAAGGAAGCGACGGACGAGGAGTGCATCGCGTTTTATAAGGACAAGTTCCATGATAAGGACGACCCGCTGGCCGTCATCCGCGTCAACGCCGAGGGCCTGATCTCCTACCGCGCGCTGCTGTTCATCCCGGCCAAGGCCCCGATGAACATGTTCACCCGCGAGTCCGACCCCGGTCTCGAGCTCTACAGCTCCGGCGTCATGATTATGGACAAGTGCACCGACCTCCTGCCGCCGTGCTACGCGTTTGCCCGCGGCGTGGTCGATTCGCCCGACCTGTCGCTGAACATCTCGCGTGAGATGCTCCAGCACGACCGCCAGCTCAAGCTCATCGCCGCGAACCTCGGCAAGAAGATCAAGTCCGAGCTGACCAAGCTCATGACCAACGACCGCGAGAAGTACGAGCAGTTCCACGCCGCCTTCGGCATGATGCTGCGCGCAGGCGCCGTCACCGAGACGGGCGACAAGGTCGACGAGATCAAGGACCTGCTGCTCTACCACACGAGTGAGACGAAGCTCGTCTCCCTCAAGGAGTATGTGGATTCCATGCCCGCCGAGCAGACGAAGATCTACTTTGCCTGCGGCGAGAACGTCAAGCGTCTGCTCAGCCTGCCGCAGGCCGAGCTTCTGCACGAAAAGGGCTACGATGTCCTGTGCATGACCTCGCAGATCGACGAGTATTTCGTCGACACCATGAAGAGCTACGCCGACAAGCCGTTTTGCAACATCGCGACCGACGACCTCGGCCTCGAGACCGAGGAAGAGAAGAAGGAGACCGAGGCCAAGCAGGCCGAGGACAAGGACCTGCTCGACTTCGTTAAGGAGACGCTCGGCGATCAGGTCGCGTCCGTGCGCCTGTCGAATAAGCTCGTGTCCAGCGCCGTGTGCCTGAGCACGGAGGGCGGCGTCACGCTCGAGATGGAGCGCTATTTCAAGAGCATGCCCGGCGCGCCGACCGATATCCGCGCCATCCGCGTGCTCGAGCTCAATGCCAACCACCACGCCTATCAGACCATGAAGGAAGCGTTCGACGCCGGCGACAAGGACAAGGCCGGCCGCATCGCGCGCATCCTGCACGCGCAGGCGCTGCTCATCGCGGGCGAGCCGCTCGAGGATCCGGCCGCGTATTCGGAGCTTGTCTGCACGCTCATCTGATTTGATCCGTCTCCTGGCCGCCGCGCCCCGGCGGCCGGGGCATCCCCATGTAAGGAGCTGTCTATGGAACCGCGTCTCGGTATCTATATCCACATCCCGTTTTGCGCGAGCAAGTGCGGCTATTGCGATTTTTATTCCTGCGCCGGCGCGGCCGACCGCATGGCGGACTATCAGCACGCCCTGCTCGAGCACATCGAAGAGAGCGCCGGGCGCATCGCCCCGGCGTACATCGACACGGTGTATTTCGGCGGCGGCACGCCGAGCTTTTACGGTGCGGCGCGCCTGATCGAGCTGCTCGACGCCGTCAAGGCCACCGGACGCCTGCTCAAGCGCGCGGAGGTGACCGTCGAGGTCAATCCGGACAGCGTCCGCCTGCACGACCTGCGCGCCCTGCATAAGGCGGGCTTCAACCGCCTGAGCATCGGCATGCAGTCGGCGAACAATGACATTCTGAAAATGATCGGCCGCCGCCACAGCTTCCGCCAGGTGGAGATGGCCGTGCAGAACGCCCGCACTGCGGGCTTCGATAACATCAGCCTCGACCTCATCTATGGCCTGCCCAGCCAGACCCGCAGCGACTGGGCGGACACGCTCGCCAAGGCGATCGCCCTGCGCCCGGAGCACATCTCCGGCTACGGGCTCAAGCT
>CAKTNQ010000104.1:0-1944 GCA_934589185.1 uncultured Oscillospiraceae bacterium
TACCAGAACGACGGCATCCGCCGCTACGGCTTCCACGGCACGAGCCACCGCTACGTGTCCGCCCGCTGCGCCGAGCTCATGGGCAAGCCCATCGAAGAGCTCAAGCTCATCTCCTGCCACATGGGCAACGGCAGCTCCATCTGCGCGATCGACGGCGGCAAGTGCGTCGACACGTCCATGGGCTTCACCCCGCTGGTCGGCCTGCCGATGGGCACCCGCTGCGGCGATCTCGACAGCGGTGTCATCCAGTTCATCATGAACAAGTACGGCATCAGCATCGACGAGATGCTCAACATCCTCAACAAGAAGTCCGGCGTGCTCGGCGTCTCCGGCGTCAGCTCCGACTTCCGCGATCTCGACGCCGCCGCTGCCGAGGGCAACGACCGCGCCCAGCTCGCGCTCGATATGTTCCACTACTGGGTCGCCAAAGTCGCCGGCTCCTACGTCGCGGCCATGAACGGCGTCGATGCCATCATCTTCACCGCCGGCGTCGGCGAGAACAGCAAGTCCTCCCGCGCCGCCATCGCCGAGTACTTCGGCTATCTGGGCGTGAAGATCGACCCGGTCGCCAACAGCAAGCGCGGCGAAGACATCATGATCTCCACCCCCGACTCCAAGGTCAAGGTGTTCGTCATCCCGACGAACGAGGAGCTCGTCATCGCCCGCGACACGAAGGCCATCTGCGGCTGAGTTTCCCGGGACACAAAACCACGGCGCTGAGATCAGCGCCGTGGTTTTTCTCGTTCAAAGCGGGGCATACTACATTATATAATATCCACCCTGCATTTTTCCACAAAAAACTTCGCCATGTCCCGGGAAAAAACCGTTGACAAAACCTGTCCGGGATGATAAACTGTCAAGGCCGCATTGAGTGGGTACCAAGCGGAGGCATGCCTCCCGCCCACAAGAGCGAGACTCTACAGAGAGGCAGGTGCAACGAGTTTGAAGCACGCTATCATCGTTACCGGCGGTAAGCAGTACCGCGTGGCCGAGGGCGACGTCATCTTCGTCGAGAAGCTGGATGTCGAGGCCGGCGAGGCTGTGAAGTTTGACCGCGTTCTGGCTGTCATCGACGAGGACAAGGCTGTTTTCGGCACCCCCGTGGTGGAAAACGCCGTCGTTTCCGGCAATGTCGTCAAAAACGGCAAGAGCAAGAAGATCCGCGTCTACAAGATGAAGCCGAAAAAAGGCTATCGCAGAACACAGGGCCACAGACAGCCCTACACCAAGGTTGAGATCACGAAGATCGAGGCCTGATTTCCGCAACTGATTTTGACACATGGAGGTGTAATTCGAAATGGCACATAAAAAAGGCATGGGTTCCACCAAGAACGGCCGCGACAGTGAGTCGAAGCGCCTTGGCCCCAAGAGAGCCGACGGTCAGTTTGTTCTGGCCGGCAACATCCTCGTCAGACAGCGCGGAACGAAGATCCACCCCGGCATCAACGTCGGCAAGGGTAAGGACGACACGCTCTTCGCCCTCGTGGACGGCGTCGTGAAGTTCGAGCGCAAGGACAAGGATCGCAAGCAGGTCTCTGTTTACGAGGAGATCGCACAGTAATCGCAAACGGGGTGGGCATCGCGCCTGCCCCGTTTTTCTATCCCCCGCCGGGCTGCCCGGCAACGAAAGTGAGGAATGACCATGGCTTCGCCATTTGTTGATAAAGTGACCATCACCGTGCGCGCGGGCGACGGCGGCAACGGCGCGGTGACCTTCCACCGCGAGAAATACGTGGCTGCCGGCGGGCCTGACGGCGGTGACGGCGGGCGCGGCGGCGACATCATCTTTGAAGTGGATGACAACATGTCCACGCTCATGGATTTTCGCTACAAACGCAAATACGTGGCCGCCAACGGCGCCGACGGTCAGGGCAAGCGCTGCTCCGGCCGCGTGGGCCAGAGCCTGCACATCCGCGTGCCGCGCGGCACCCTGCTGCGCGACGC
>CAKTNQ010000105.1:0-1907 GCA_934589185.1 uncultured Oscillospiraceae bacterium
TAGCGGCGCACGGTCTCCTCGAGCGTCTTGGCGTGGTCGGGCTCCATGTGGTGCACGACGATGTAGTCCAGCGGGCGGCCGCCGAGGACATGGGCGAGATTTTCAAAGAACTGTCCGGCGACGGACTGGTCCACCGTGTCGAGCAGGACGGTCTTTTCGTCGAGCAGAACATAGGCGTTGTACGACACGCCGCGCGGGATGGGGTACACGCTCTCAAACAGGGCCAGACGGCGGTCGGACGCGCCGACCCAATACAGATCCTCGGTCATTTTCACAGTGCAGTGCATACTTGTCTCCTCCTTCTTATCCACAATTCCCCCGGTCTCAGCCGAGGAGTTTGAGCAGTTCTTCCTTCGGCGTTACGCCGACCTTCACGGCCGCGGCCTGACCGCCGCGGAACACCATCAGCGTCGGAATGCTCATGATGCGGTACTCGCCCGCGAGCTCCGGCTGCTCGTCCACGTTGACCTTGCCGAACTTGTATTCCGGGTGCTCGGCGTCGAGCTCCTCGACCACGGGAGCCATCATGCGGCAGGGGCCGCACCACGTCGCCCAGAAATCCACAAGCACGGGCTTATCGGACTGCAGGACCTCCTGCGCAAAGTTTTCTTTCGTCAGTGTAATCATGGTAATCTTCCTTTCCGGAGTTGTCGTCTGTGTTAGTATGTGCTGATTTTAACAGATTTTACACCCGCGTTCTGTGGCAAAGTCACATTCCGGCGAGTTTCCGCAGTTTTTCGGCGTCCGTGACCGTGACCGTGCCGCGGCCAAGCGAGACGATGCCGTCGTCGGCGAAGTGGCGCAGCATGCGCGTGACGGTCTCGCGCACGGCGCCGGTGTCGCGCGCGATCTGCTCGTGCGTGGCGCGCACGGGCGCGCGGGCGTGGTCGGACTCGTCCCAGAGATACTGCGCGAGGCGCTTGTCAAAGCTCGTGAACAGCAGCTGCTGCATCGCCCACATGACGTCGGAAAAGCGCTCGGTCGCAAGGCGGTACATGCAGCACTCGACGTGGATGTTCTCCGCCGCAAGCTGCTGGAACACGTGCGCACCGAGGATGAGCAGCTCCGTCGGCGCATCGGCCACGAGCTGCACCTCGAACGTGATCTGCCGGATGACGCACGCCGCCGCCAGCACGCAGGCGTCCCCGTCCGTGAGGCGGTAGAGCGTGATCTCGCGCCCGTCGTCCGAGAGCATGCACGCGCGCAGGCGGCCGGTCTGCACCCGGATCATGCCGAGGCACTGCCCGTCGCACCCGTGCACGAGTGCGCCGCGGTCATACTGCACCAGGCGCGCGCCGCGCCGCGCGAGTTCGCGCTGCGGCTCGGTCAGGTTCGGCCAGAACGGCAGCTGCTCGAGCGCCGCATCCAATCGTTCGTTCATATCCGTTCCCCCATCGCCGCCGGACACACGGCGGCGCTCTTTTTGACCAGCATAGCACAAAACAGCCGCCGATGGAATCCCCACGACGGCGGTTTTGCGTGAGATTTTTTCCGCGCCGCGCCCGACAGCACGTTGACAAACCGGCCGCCGAACGGTACGATAGCAGCAGAAAGCAGGCAGCAAAGGAGGGATGCGCGATGCGGGCGCTGTGCTACGCGCAGACGAACATCGGCTCCGGCCGGGACAACAACGAGGATAACTACTACTGCAACGGCACGTTCAAGCGCGACCCCGCCATCCCCGTGGCCGAGGCGGCCGCCGAGCAGGAGAGCAAGCGGCTGATCTACGGTGTGTTCGACGGCATGGGCGGCGAGGCCAACGGCGAGCAGGCGGCGCTATTGTGCGCGCAGACGCTGTATGACTGCAGCAGCGACGAGCCGTTTGACGCGCTCGATTTCTTCCGCCGGGCAAACGTTGCCGTGTGCGACATGATCGCGGCCAGCGGCCAGATCAGCGGCTCGACCGC
>CAKTNQ010000106.1:0-1864 GCA_934589185.1 uncultured Oscillospiraceae bacterium
ACCATCGACGGCCGCGTCAAGCTCACCATCCCCGAGGGGACGCAGCCGGGCAGCGTGTTCCGTCTGCGCGGCAAGGGTATCCCGTACCTGCAGAGCAAGGGCAACGGCCGCGGCGACCAGTTCGTCACGATCACGGTCACGGTGCCGAAGAACATGACATCCGAGCAGAAGGAGCGCCTGCGCGCCTATGCCGACGCGATGAACGAATCGGTCAGCGAGGGCCGCAGCGGCATCTTCGGCAACAAGAAAAAGCGCTGAGCAAAAAACATACAAAGCCAGTCACGGCATCCGCCGCGGCTGGCTTTTTTGCGCTCCGCCCCCGTTGCGAAAGCGGCGGGGCTTTGCTATAATGGGAGCAAATCACGCACAAAGGAGCACCGCTTATGCAATGGATCGAAGTGTCCGTCCCCACCCGCAGTGACGAGATCGACGACGTCTGCGCGCAGCTGGCCGAGCTGGGCGCGGGCGGCATGGTCGTGGAGGATGAGACGGATTTTCAGCAGTTTTTGGAGCAGAACCATCAGTACTGGGACTACGTGGACGACGCACTCGAGGCGCAGTTTCGCGGCGTGTCGCGCATCAAGTTCTACCTTGCCGACGATGACGGCGGCCGCGCGCAGCTGGCAGCCATCCGCGCCGGCATCGGCCGCGAGCTGACGACCGCGACCGTGCGCGACAGCGACTGGGAGAACAACTGGCGGCAGTATTATCAGCCGATCGAAGTCGGCGAACGGCTCGTCGTCGTGCCCGAGTGGCTCGACGCGCCGGCGGACGGCCGCCTGCCGCTGCGGCTCGACCCAGGCCTCATCTTCGGCACCGGCAGCCACGCCACGACGCGCATGTGTCTCGCCGCGCTCGAGCACTGCGCCGGCGCGGGCAGGACGGTGCTCGACCTCGGCTGCGGCAGCGGCATCCTCGGCATCGGCGCGCTGCTGCTCGGCTGCGCGCACGTCACCGGCTGCGACATTGACCCCAAGGCCCCCGAGGTCGCGGCGGCCAACGCCGCGCTCAATGGGTTTTACGAGGACAAGTTCACCGTCTGCGCGGGCGACATTCTCGCCGACGCGGGCCTGCGCCGCCGGCTCGGCACGGGGTATGATATCGTGCTGGCGAACATCGTGGCCGACGTCATCATCCCGCTGGCTGCGCTGGCCCCGGCGTTTCTCGCCCCGGGCGGCACGTTCGTGTGCTCGGGCATCATCGACGGACGCGAGGACGAGGTGGCCACCGCGCTCGCGCGCGCGGGCTTCACCGTCACGGCGCACGACACGCTCGAGGAGTGGCACTGCTTCACGGCCACGCTGGCATAACGCCGCACCGGAGCCCGCCTCCGGCGGACATCGCAAAACACGCCCCGCGCCGAATGGCGCGGGGCGTGCCTGTTTCACATGCTTTTGGCTTGTCCGCCCCGGATGGGGGCGATGGGAACTTACTCCGCCTCGTCGGAGATGAGGCCGTAGCCGCCGTTTGTGCGCCGGTAGACGACCGACACGGCGCCGTCGGCCGCAACATCGCGAAAGACGAAGAACGTGTGCTCGAGCAGGTCCATCTGCAGGATCGCTTCCTCGACGCTCATGGGCTTGATGGGGAAGCGCTTGCGGCGCACGACCTCGAACGCGCCGGCCTCGACCGTGTCGTCGGCGGGGACGTACTCCGGCTGCACCTCGCGCTCGAAGGCGCCATCGCGCAGCTTTTTGGCCAGGCGGGTCTTGTTCTTGCGGATCTGGCGCTCGATCGTCGCCACGGCGGAGTCGACGGAGGCATACATGTCGCTCGTCGTCTCATGCGCGCGGAAGAACGTGCCGTTGTTCTTGATCGTGATCTCGGCCGTGAAGCGGCCGCGCTCCGTGCTGAAGGTGACGTT
>CAKTNQ010000107.1:0-1851 GCA_934589185.1 uncultured Oscillospiraceae bacterium
AAGGACAAGGCGGAGGTGGACCTGCGCCTCGCTTTTTGTTTCCCGGATATTTATGAGATCGGCATGTCGAACATCGGCATGCGCATCCTTTATGCCACGATGAACCGGATGCCCGGCGTCTGGTGTGAGCGCGTGTTCGCCCCGTGGGGCGACATGGAGGACGAGATGCGCCGCGCGGGCATCCCGCTCTATGCGCTCGAGAGCGGCGACCCCGTCAGCGCGTTTGACGTCGTGGCGTTCTCGCTCGGTTACGAGATGGCATATCCCGCCGTGCTCAATATGCTCGACCTTGCCGGCATCCCGCTGCGCAGCGCCGACCGGCCGGAGCTGACGCCGCTCGTCATTGCGGGCGGCACGGCCTGCAGCAATCCGGAGCCAATGGCCCCGTTTTTTGACCTCATGATTATCGGCGAGGGTGAGGAGGTCAATAATGAGGTGCTCGAACTGTTCCGGCAGGCGCAGCAGGCCGGCTGGAGCAAGACGCAGTTCCTCGAAACGGCGGCGAAGATCCAGGGCGTGCTCATCCCGTCGTTTTATGTCCCGCACTGGAACCTGGACGGCACGCTGCACGACCTGACGCCGACGCACGGCGCGCCCGCACGCGTGACCAAGCGCATCATTCAGGATCTCGACGCCTGCTATTATCCGACCGACCCCATCGTGCCGAGCACCGAGATCGTGCACGACCGCGTGAACGTGGAGCTGTTTCGCGGCTGCATCCGCGGCTGCCGCTTCTGCCAGGCCGGGTATGTCTATCGTCCGGTGCGTCCGCGCAAGCCGGAGACGATCATCCGGCAGGGCATCGAATCGCTCAAAAACACCGGCTATCAGGAGGCAACGCTCCTGTCGCTCTCGAGCAGCGATTACCGCCCGCTCGACGAGGTGTGCGACGGGCTGCTGGAATACTGCGAGCCGCGCAGCATGAGCCTCGCGCTGCCGTCGCTGCGCGCGGACAACTTCTCCATGGACATCATGAGCCGCCTGCAGAAGGTGCGCAAGGGCGGCCTGACCTTTGCACCCGAGGCCGGCACGCAGCGCCTGCGCGACGCGATCAATAAAAACGTGCGCGAGGAGGACCTGCTCCATTCCTGCCAGGTCGCCTTTGAGGGCGGGTGGAACGGTGTGAAGCTCTATTTCATGCTCGGCCTGCCGACGGAGACGGATGAGGACGTGCTCGGCATCGCGGAGCTTGCCAATCAGGTCCTGCACACGTGGCGCATGCATGCGACGAACAAGGCCCGCGGCGTGCGCATCACGGTCAGCACATCGTGCTTCGTGCCGAAGCCGCACAGCCCCTTCCAGTGGGAGACGCAGGTGACGATGGATGAGTACAAGCGCAAGGTCAACCTCCTGCGTGAAAATATCAGGGCCAAGAATGTCACTTACAACTGGCACGACCCGGACACCAGCTTCGTGGAAGCCGTGCTCTCGCGCGGTGACCGGCGCATTGCCGACGTCATCGAAGAGGTCTGGCGCCGCGGCGGTAAGCTCGAGGCCTGGGGCGACTATTTCTCGTTCGACCGCTGGATGGCGGCCATGGACGCCTGCGGCGTCGACCCGATGTTTTATGCCTGCCGCGAGCGCGGGAAGGACGAGTTCCTGCCGTGGGACATTGTGGACATGGGCGTGCGCCGCGCGCACCTGTGGCACGAGCGCGAGCAGGCATATAAAGCCGAGCTCTCGCCCGACTGCCGCAAGCAGTGCACCGGCTGCGGTGCGCTCGCACTCATGACGGAAGGGGGCAAGTGCGATGCCTGAAAAGCTGAGACTGCGGTTTGAAAAGACCGGCCGCGCGATCTATATCTCGCACCTCGACCTCATGCGCACGATGCAGCGCGTGTTTCTGCGCGC
>CAKTNQ010000108.1:0-1825 GCA_934589185.1 uncultured Oscillospiraceae bacterium
GGGCGGAGAGGTTCGTGTGCGGTCACGAAAATTCCCGCTTGCTATCTGACAGTGCCCATTATATAATGCCTTTATGGATAAGTAAAGCAAATGTTTCTGATAGTTAGATTAGCGTTTCTTATTTGTGAGGTGCTTATGAACCGATACATTGCCTTTCTGAAGGTCTTTGAGCGCAACAGTTTTTCGGACGCGGCGCGCGATCTCGGTTATACGCAATCGGCCGTCAGCCAGATGATCAAGTCGCTGGAGGAGGAGCTGGGCGTGACGCTGCTGGTGCGCTCGCGCTCGGGCGTGGCGCTCACCTACGAGGGCCGCCACCTGCTGCCGTACATTCGCGACACGGTCAACGCCTACCGCATGCTCCAGTCGCAGGCGGCGGGCTTCAGCGGGCTGGAGCAGGGCACGATCCGCCTTGGCACGTTCACGAGCGTGTCGAGCTTCCTGCTGCCGCCGGCCATGGAGCGCTTCCGGAACCAGCACAGCGGCATCCGCTTCGAGCTCTATCAGGGCCTGTATTACGAGATCGAGGACTGGGTGCGCGAGGGCGTGGTCGACTTCGGCTTCACGGACATGTCGCGCACGACGCCGTTTGCCTGCGAGCCGATCTACCGCGACACCATGCTCGCCGTGCTGCCCGAGGGCCACCCGCTGGGCGAGAACATTTTCATTCAGGTCGATGAGCTGGCGGCCGAGCCGTTCATTCTCCTCGAGGAGGGGCGCGGCGGCGGCTGCATCCGCGAGCTGCTCGCGCGCCACCCGCAGATCAACGTGCAGTACCGCGTGGCCGACGACTACACGATCCTGAACATGGTCGAGAGCCGGCTCGGCGTGTCCATCCTGCCGGAGGCCGTGCTGCGCCGCAGCGGCCAGCAGCTCACCGCGCGCAGGCTTTCTCCGGAGCTGCAGCGCACCATCGGCGTCATCTATAAGCAGAAGACTGGCCTGTCCACCGCCGGGCAGCTGTTTTTGAGCGAGCTCAAAGCGTCCAGCCCCGCGCTGCGCGGCTGAATCCGCCGCATTTGGGTGTTTACACCGCCGGGTGGTTGTGCTATCGTAGACCGGTACATTTCATGGCGCGCCGTGTCCGGGTGGGATACCTTATTTAAATATGGCGGACGCGGCGGGAAGGAGCGGATCATTCATGAGCATGACAGGCGCCATCGTCAACGCGCTGGCCATCGTGGCCGGCGGTGCGGTCGGTCTGTTGTTTCGGCGGGGCATCCCCGAGCGCGTGAGCAAGACGGTCACGGTCGGTCTCGGGCTGTGCGTGCTGTATATCGGCATCTCGGGCGCGTTTGCGTGCCGGAGCATCCTCATCGTCATCGTGTCCATGACGCTCGGCGCGGCCGTGGGCGCGCTGCTGAACATCGACGGGGCGATCCACCGCCTCGGCACCTGGGTCGAGGCGCACGTGCACCGGCACGAGGGCGGCCCGTCGCTGGCCGAGGGCTTCGTCACGGCGAGCCTGCTGTGCTGCGTGGGCGCCATGGCGGTCAACGGCTCGCTCGACGCCGGCATCCGCGGCGACAACAGCATCCTGCTCACCAAGTCGATGATCGACCTCGTTTTCTGCGCCATGATGGCCACGACGCTCGGCGCGGGCGTCATGCTCGCGGGCGCGGCGGTGTTCGTGGTCGAGGGGGCGCTCACGCTGCTGGCCGGGGCCATCGCGCCGCTGCTCTCGGAGGCGGCGGTCGCGGACCTCACGTGTGCAGGTTCTCTGCTCGTGGCGGCCATCGGCCTCAACCAGACCGGCGCCACGAAGATCAAGGTGGCGGACTATCTGCCGGCGCTGCTGTTCGTGCCGCTCATCCGCTGGCTGGTC
>CAKTNQ010000109.1:0-1772 GCA_934589185.1 uncultured Oscillospiraceae bacterium
GCCAGCACGGCCACCGTGGCCAGCGACACGCCGCCGGCAAAAAACGTGACCATGAGAAACTGCAGCGAGCCCGCCAGCACGAACAGGCTGCACGCGCCCGACCACAGGAAGTTATACCCCGCCTGCTGCATGAGCAGCCCGTAGGCGATGCCGACGGGGAAGAAGCCAATCAGGATCGGGATCGAGTGATGGAAGGCGTAGGCGGCCGTCTTGCGCATGGCGGGTCGCTCCTTTCTGCCGCAGGGTGCGGCGCGGAGTCAGTATAACAGAGCGTTTTCGCTTTTTCAACAAAGGTTATAAAAATGTCAGCGCCCGCCCGTTGGGGCAGACGCTGACCGTTCTTTTTACGCAGGATTTCAGCTCAGGCCGGGGATCTTCAGACCGAAGAAGTCGATGAGCTGGCAGAAGAGGATGAACGCGAGCAGGACCGGCACGATGAACTTGAAGCAGACCTTGAAGTAGCCGGCGGCGCGGTACTTCACGCCGCTCTGCTCGCACTCGAGCTGCACGACCTCGGGCTTGAGCACCCAGCCGATGAGGATCGTCATCACGAGCGCGCCGAGCGGCATGAGGATGCCCTCGGCCACCATGTCGTACAGGTCGAGCCAGCAGTCGTTCCACCCGTGCACGCTCAGGCCGAACAGGGTGGCCGGCGTTTCGACGGCGGCGCCGCCGGCAACGCCCGCGCCCAGACCGTCGAGCGCGACGAGCGAGCCCGCCACGAACACGAGCGCCGCAACGCTGGCCGTGTGCTTGGCGCGCTTGGGCGTGAGGCCCTTGTCGAGCTGCTTGTCGACGGCGTAGGCCGTGCACAGCTCGAGCATGGAGATCGACGACGTGAGCGCCGCGATCAGCACGAGCAGGTAAAACAGGAAGCCGATGAAATTGCCGACGCTGCCCATGTGGGAGAACACGGTCTGCATCGAGGCGAACAGCAATCCGGGGCCGGCGCCGTACTCCACGCCGAAGGCGGAGCAGGCGGGCATGACGGCCATGCCGGCCATGAGCGCGATGAGCGTGTCCGCGCCGCAGACGATGAGCGCGTTGCGCTGCAGGTGCTCCTGCTTGCCGAGATAGGAGCCGTAGGTCATCATGACGCCGAGACCGATCGACAGCGAGAAGAACATCTGCCCGGCGGCACTCTTGAGCACGCGGCCGAAGCCAATGTCCGGGTTGCTGAACACGGAGAAATCGGGGCTGAACATGAACTTGTAGCCCTCAGCCGCGCCGGGCTGGCAGGCGATGTAGAGGATGATGAATACGAGC
Organism: uncultured Oscillospiraceae bacterium; assembly: GCA_934589185.1. Classification (GTDB taxonomy): domain Bacteria; phylum Bacillota; class Clostridia; order Oscillospirales; family Oscillospiraceae; genus CAG-103. Next base: position 1,267 of record CAKTNQ010000109.1, read on the forward strand.
AGGCAGAACAGCGCCGGCATGCCGACGTTGCAGAACTTTTCGATGCCGCCCTGCACGCCGCTGGACACGACGAGGATGTTGAGCAGGATATAGAGTACGAAAAACAGGATCATGCTGTTCGTATCCGTCAGGAAATAGCCGAAAAAGCCCGTGCCTTGGCCGGACCAGGCAAATTCGCTCCCGCCGAAGATGGCCAGGAAGTAGCCAACGGCGTAGCGCAGGACGATGCCGCCGAGCACGAAGTAAAAGCACATGATGCAAAAGCCGCACACGATGCCCGCGTAGCCGAGCCAGGTGTACTTTTTGGACAGGCTGCGGTAGGTGCTCACGGCGCTCTTGCCACTGCGGCGGCCGAGCGCGAGCTCGCCGAGCATGACCGTCACGCCCACGAGCACGACGAGCACGAGATACAGCAGCAGGAACACGGCGCCGCCGCTCTTGCCCATTTTATACGGGAAGCCCCAGATGTTGCCGAGGCCGACGGCCGAGCCGATCGAGGCCATGAG
>CAKTNQ010000110.1:0-1750 GCA_934589185.1 uncultured Oscillospiraceae bacterium
ATCATCATGGTCATCAACCAGAAGTTTTTCATCAGCGGCTTCCAGGCGCTCTGGCACCGCGCGCCGAACATGGACACGCTCGTGGCCCTCGGGGCGACGGCGGCGTTCGTGTACAGTACCTATGCACTCTTCGCCATGACGGGCGCGCAGGTGCGCGGCGACGAGCAGGCCGTCATGAACGACATGATGGACTTTTACTTTGAGTCCGCCGCCATGATCCTCACGCTCATCACGGTGGGCAAGACGCTCGAGGCCCGCTCGAAAGGCAAGACGACCGACGCGCTGCGCAGCCTCATGGAGCTCGCGCCCAAGACCGCCACCGTCGAGCGTGACGGCGCGGAGGTGACCGTCCCGGTCGAGCAGGTGCAAAAGGGCGACGTATTCGTCGTCCGCCCGGGCGAGCGCATCCCGGTCGACGGCGTGGTGCTCGCCGGCACGAGCGCGGTCAACGAGGCGGCGCTCACGGGCGAGAGCATCCCGGCCGACAAGGCGCCGGGCGCGTCCGTCTCGGCCGCGACGGTGAACCAGTCGGGCTTTCTCAAGTGCCGCGCCACGCGCGTCGGCGAGGACACGACCCTTGCGCAGATCATCCAGATGGTCAGCGACGCGGCGGCCACGAAGGCGCCGATCGCGAAGATCGCCGACAAGGTGTCCGGCGTGTTCGTGCCGTCGGTCATGGGCATCGCGCTCGTGACGTTCGTCGTCTGGCTGCTGCTCGGCCGTACCGTGGGCTACGCGCTCGCGCGCGGCATCTCCGTGCTCGTCATCAGCTGCCCGTGCGCGCTCGGTCTCGCCACCCCGGTGGCGATCATGGTCGGCAGCGGCATGGGCGCGAAAAACGGCATCCTCTTCAAGACGGCCGCCTCCCTCGAGGAGACCGGCCGCATCCAGATCGTCGCGCTCGACAAGACCGGCACCATCACCTCCGGCGACCCGACGGTGACGGACCTCTGCCCCGCCCCGGGCGTGACGGAGGGCGAGCTGCTGCGCCTGGCCTGCGCGCTCGAGCGCCGGAGCGAGCACCCGCTGGCCAAGGCGGTGCTGCGCCGCGCGGAGGCGGACGGGCTGACCGCCGCCGAGGTCGCGGACTTTCAGGCCCTGCCGGGCAACGGACTCAAGGCCACGCTCGACGGGCAGCCGCTCTGCGGCGGCAACGCGGACTTCGTCCGCACCGCGGCCGACATCCCCGCGCCCATGCAGGCGCAGGCACAGGCGCTGGCCGAGGCCGGCAAGACGCCGCTGTTTTTCGCCCGCGACGGGCAGCTCCTCGGCATCATCGCCGTGGCGGACGTGCTCAAGCCCGACAGCCCGCAGGCCATCCGCGAGCTGCGCAACATGGGCATCCGCGTCGTCATGATCACGGGCGACAATGCGCGCACGGCCAAGGCCATCGGCGCGCAGGCCGGTGTGGACGAGGTGATCGCGGGCGTGCTGCCCGACGGCAAGGAGCGCGAGATCCGCCGCCTGAGCGCGCGCGGCAAGGTCGCCATGGTCGGCGACGGCATCAACGACGCGCCGGCGCTCACGCGCGCGGACATCGGCATCGCCATCGGCGCGGGCACGGATGTGGCCATCGACGCAGCCGACGTCGTGCTCGTCAACAGCCGTCTGAGCGACGTGCCGGCGGCCATCCGGCTCAGCCGCGCAACGCTGCGCAACATCCATGAGAACCTGTTCTGGGCGTTTTTCTACAACACCATCGGCATCCCCATCGCGGCGGGCGTGTTCGTCCCGCTCGGCCTGACGCTCA
>CAKTNQ010000111.1:0-1654 GCA_934589185.1 uncultured Oscillospiraceae bacterium
GAGGTCAAGGCACTCTATCTGCACGGCAAGAAGCATGTTGCAAAAAAGATAGGCGTCGCCGGACTTCTGGCTCGGGCAATCATAAAACGGATCACCCAAAGAGAATACATATGACAAAAGGACGCCCGCCGGGCGTCCTTTTTGTGGCTGCAAAGCCGTGCGCAGGCTATTGAAAAATGACGTGGTATACTCGCGCAATGAAGCTGCGTATCCACCGGCTGCATTTTTCTCGAATGCTCAGGGGTGCATTGGTGTAACACAGGGCATTCCCGGTGGCGCTCACATGGAGAATGTCTGCGAGTCTCGGCACGAGTGCGACGGCATTCAAGGTAAACATGGCCTCTTTTTCCGGCTCATTCATACACGATGCTGTTTCAAGCCTGCCGGTTTGTGCAATGCATGCGATGTCGGGCATATACGGCATATCCGGATGTCCTTTTTGGCGGCTGGCTTGCAAAGCCGCGCCGCGTGTGCTATGATGCACACGGAAATCTATGCAATGCATTGGACAGAGTAGGAACAGCGCGTCAAGTGCGTCGGGATGGGAAGTTGTCCGGCGACGAAGGGGCCGCGCGCCCCGCGGTGCTGTTGCCGCTTCCGCTGCCACCAGGGGAGACCCCCGCCGTGGCAACTGTCACGAAAGGAGTCTTGAAAAATGCATACGAAATGGACCGCCCGCCGCCTCGCGGCGGACGCAATGTTTGCCGCCATGGTCACGGTGCTGGGGCTGGTGTCGATCAGCACCGGCAACCTGAAGATCACCGTCGAGGCGCTGCCGGTGTTTCTCGGCGCACTGCTGCTCGGCCCGGTCGACGGGCTGGCCATCGGCGGGGTGGGCACGCTGCTGTACCAGCTGCTGCGCTTCGGCGTGAGCGCCACGACCGCGCTCTGGATCGCGCCGTATGTGCTGCTGGGGCTGTGCGTGGGCGCGGTGTCGGCGCGGCACGGGTACGCCTGCACGCCGCGGCAGCTCGCGCTGCTGGCCGTGCTCGGCGAGCTGGGCATCACGGTGCTCAACACCGGGTCGCTGTATATCGACAGCCTTATCTATGGGTACTATTCGCCGGTGTTCGTGTTTGGCACGCTGCCGGTGCGGCTGGCCATCTGCGCGGGCAAAGGCATCGTGCTCGCGCTGCTGCTGCCGACGCTGCTGCGCGTTGCGCGCCATGCGCTGCAGCCGCGGGCCAACTGAGAATTGGATGAAAAGACCGCCGCTCCGACCGGAGCGGCGGTTTTTGCGCGGGGAAATGGTGCGCGACGTCAGGAAAAAGCAGCCCGGCAGGTATCTGCCGGGCTGCTCCATCCGTTTGGGGCGGCGGACCGCCCCGGTTCTCCCCCCCTGCTGCACAAACGATCTACGCAGCAGCATTGGCACTTGGCCAGTGATCCGGCGCCGGGCATCCAATCCGGCACCGGGTGATAACGATACTCAGTCGAACTTCGGCTGCTCGAGATAGTCGGTATGCTCGCGCAGGAACTTCTTTTCCTCCGGCTTGAGATCCAGGCCGATCGTGCCGCCCGGGTTCATGTTGTAGTCGGGGTCGAAGTAGTTCTTGAGCACGCGGAACACGCCGTACTCCTTCTCGCCGATGTAGCCCTCGAGCCAGGGCGCGAACATCTTGCCGATGCCGTGGTGGTGGCTCACGGCCGCGCC
>CAKTNQ010000112.1:0-1540 GCA_934589185.1 uncultured Oscillospiraceae bacterium
ACGACGGAGCTGGCCACCGGCCTCGGGCGCAAGCTCTCGGGCCTCGGCGGCATCGACTTCGGCAAGATCGGAAAGATCCTGCTGACCGTCCTCGCACTCTATCTCGTCAGCGCGGCGTGCAGCTTCTTCCAGTCGTGGATCCTTGCCGGCATCACGCAGAAGCTCGCCTACCGCCTGCGCGGCGAGATCAGCAGCAAGATCCACCGCATGCCCATGCGCTACTTTGAGCGCAGCACCGTCGGCGATGTGCTCTCGCGCATCACCAACGACGTCGACACCATGTCCTCCGGCATGGCGCAGTCGGTCACGCAGCTCGTCACGAACGTCACCATGCTCATCGGCGTGCTGGTCATGATGCTGCGCATCAGCTGGCTCATGACGCTCATCGCGCTCATCGTGCTGCCGGTCACGGGCGTGCTCACGAGTCGGATCGTCAAGCGCAGCCAGCGCTACTTCGTCGCCCAGCAGAAAAACCTCGGCGACATCAACGGCAAGGTCGAGGAGACCTACGCCGGGCACAACGTCGTCTGCGCCTTCAACCGCGAGGGCGCGACGCAAAAGGAGTTTGACGCCATCAACGCGCGGCTCTACCGCTCGGCGTGGAAGAGCCAGTTTCTGTCCGGCCTCATGTCGCCCGTGACGACGTTCGTCAGCAAACTCGGCTACGTGTGCGTGGTCGTGCTCGGCGGCTCGCTCGCCGCGCGCGGCACCATCACGATCGGCGACATTCAGGCGTTTCTCAGCTACATGTCGAGCTTCACGCAGCCGATCACGCAGCTGGCGCAGATCAGCACCCAGCTGCAGACCATGGCGGCTGCGGCCGAGCGCGTGTTCGCCTTCCTCGAGGAGGCGGAGGAGCCGGCCGACCCCGCGCTGCCCGCTCCGGCAGACCATATCCGCGGCGACGTGTCGTTCCGCCACGTGCGCTTCGGCTACGATCCCGCGCAGCCGGTCATCCATGACTGGAGCTGCGACGTGCCGGCGGGCAGGACCGTCGCCATCGTCGGCCCGACCGGCGCCGGCAAGACCACCATGGTCAAGCTGCTCATGCGCTTTTACGATGTGGACGCCGGCGCCATCCTCGTCGACGGGCGCGACGTGCGCGACTATGCGCGCGGCGACCTGCGGCGTGCCTTCGGCATGGTGCTGCAGGACACGTGGCTCTTCAAGGGCACGATCATGGAAAACATCCGCTACGGCCGCCCCGACGCGACCGACGCCGAGGTCATCGCGGCGGCGAAGGCCGCGCGCGCCGACGCCTTCATCCGCACGCTGCCCGGCGGTTACCAGATGGAGCTCAACGAGGAGGCGACGAACGTCTCCCAGGGGCAGAAGCAGCTGCTGACCATCGCGCGCGCCGTGCTCGCCAACGCTCCCATCCTCATCCTCGACGAGGCGACCAGCTCGGTCGACACCCGCACCGAGCAGCTCATTCAAGAGGCGATGGACCACCTCATGCGCGGCCGCACGAGCTTTGTCATCGCGCACCGCCTGAGCACCATCCGCAATGCCGACTGCATCCTCGTCATGCGCGACGGCA